>CAMWXO010000170.1 GCA_947178245.1 uncultured Porphyromonadaceae bacterium | reverse complement strand
GAGTTGAGGATACGCTGATAACTGTAAGGCAGATTCTCGAAATTCTCAGCCCACCCGCGCTGCACAAGCTTGACTTCAGCTATAAGTCCGAAATGATTTTCTTCAGAATAGCGGAAAGTGATGCCGGCAGTCTCCCCGATTCCGAACTTCTGAATGATGGCCGGCTTGAACATCACCTCAGAGAACGTGACGCCACCTTTCACTCCTATATCCACACGGGAGTCAAAATGCGTCTGGGCCACAGCCGATGCGATCGAGATGCCGATAAGCAGCACTGAGAATAAAAGTCTTTTCATCAATGGAGAAATGATTATTGGCATTATTTCGTGATCAGGATTTTCTCTATCTCTCCGTATGGATTATACCGGATCATATAGGCCGAAGGATTAAAGAAGCCGCCCCAGTTTCCCACCCGCTGAAGCGATATGGGGGTCTGCAGGCCGCTCACCTGGGGCAGATAGGCATTGAAATCGCCGTCGTTTTTCGCTACGGCCGGGACAAAGTAGTTGATAATGTCATAACCGGCGGCGGCGTATGTGGGGAATGACCGGATCGGATTGTGTCCGTAGATTGCGGAATACTCGGCCATGAATTTCTTTCCGTCGGGGCCCGCATGATCGAAGAAGAAGCGCGAGGGGAAATACACGTCGTTGCGGCCAAACTGCTCCTTCAAGCCATCAGCCAGAGTGATCCAGCTCGGACGCCCCATCACTTTCACGTAGGCCAGCGGATTCTGCTCTTTCAAAGCATCGATAGCGGAAAGCATCGACGCAACTTCATCTTTCGTCACGGCATAACCATAGAAAAGATATCGCTCATCGTCGTTCAGAGAGAGCGAGGGAAGATCTTCAATCGACTTACGCATCACTCCGGCCTCGCCCATGCGGGCGAGAATAGCATCGGCAAAGGCATCGTCGGCATCGGGCTTGCCCACGAGCACGAGCCGGCTTCCGGGGAAAGCAGACTCAACCCAATCGCCCACCTCCTCACAGAAATAAGATGAAGGAGTGAGAAGATGTATGAGCGAAGGATTATCCAGATAGAGTTCGCTCTTGACATCAAACACATTAACGATCTCGGCACCGTGCTCCTCGCCGTAATCTGCAAGCCACGTGGGGAAGTTCTTCTCGTGCGTGGCCACCACCACGTCTGCGTCGAAATCGTCGAGGCTTCCGAGCAGATTTTCCACTACGGCTACAGAGTCAGCAGCCGTATGATTGTCGTGAAGCACCTTCAGACTTATCCGGCATGGATAATTCTTGAGCCGGTCGAGCGCCACGAACATGCCTCGGGTGAATTCATTGTCGCGTTTCGAAGAAGGATCCTCTATCACGAGCGCAATGCTGACCGACGGCTCCATCCCTGCGAGCGTGTCGGCCACGGCGAGTCCGTGCACTTCCTTATATATATCCCTGCGCCCCTCGAGCGTGCCTTCGCGCTCATCGGTGGCTTCCACTTCCCTCTCTACCGATTCAGTCTCGATGAGCGGAACGGCGATGATGGCATTTTTCTTCAGCTCCACGTCGGGATTGGCTTCTTTAAGGTCGGCCACATCTACACCGGTCTTGTCGGCCACTGACTCCCAGGTGTCGTCTTTACGCGCCTTATACGAGTCGCCAAACGACACACGCGTCTCGTCGACGGTCTCGGTGACAATATTATTTTTATTGGAATTGACGCTGACACGCAGCAGATCTCCGGCCTGAAAGTTATTCTCGGAGACACCTTTGTTGTCGCGCATCAACTGCTCCACTCCGGTGTTGAACCTCTCGGCGATATCTGCCAAAGTGTCGCCGGGACGTATCGTATAAAAGAAATGGCTGCTACCATCGTTGATTTGGTCAGACTGCTGCGGAATCGTGATGACCTCTCCCCTCTTCACGCCTGACCGGGCCGAGGGATTGTATTCATATATTGTATCTACGGAGACCTCATACATCCTGGCGATGGAGTAGACAGTATCACCTTTCTTCACTATATGCCGGATCACGGGATAACTCTCCATAGGCTCGTATGCCTGCTCCTCTCGCGCTGAAGACGCGGCAACCAGAGCGGGATAATAAATCTTGGCACCTCTCTGGAGCTTCTCCTGCATCGAGGGGTTGAGTTCGACCAGAACATCAAGATTCCAGCCAAACCTGTTGGCTATTCCATAGAGGGAATCTCCTTTCTTTATCTCATAGACGTAATACTTCTGGCCGGCTATCGTGGCGGTGGGCAGATCAGGAGCCACGCCGAAAGCGGAGGAAAACAGACAGAAGGCGGCTACAGCGCTCAAGATGAATTTTTTCATTTGCTACCGGTAAGTTTAATAAGATGGAGGCCGACACTGCCGCGAGATATCAGACTACTTCGCGGAATCGGGCACTACCATTTCATTTTACAAAATTAATAAAAAAATCTGAAGCGATAGCCAAAATAACGGGCATAATTTCAAAAATATATTAATCAAGCCAAAATTTGGCATTTTCTGACAAATAAATTGCTAAAAAATTAGGAAAATCGGATGATAATTATTAAATTTGCAAGCATATCCTGAAAAATAGCCCGTATGCCATAAACCATTGTCAGCAAATCGGACTTTCAGGGTGTAGGTATGTAACCGGAAGACAATTTTTAATAACAAATAATAACCAATGGCAAAGAAAGTCTATACGTTCGGCAAAGGCAAAGCCGAAGGTAACGCCGAGATGAGAAATCTCCTCGGCGGCAAGGGTGCAAACCTTGCGGAAATGAATCTTCTTGGAATGCCCGTTCCCCCGGGCTTCACCATCACTACAGAAGTCTGCACTGAATATACACAGTATGGCCGCGACAAAGTGGTAGCCGACATCCAGAAAGACGTGGAGGCAGCCATCGCCCATATCGAAGAGCTCACAGGCAAGAAGTTTAACGACCCCTCCAATCCCCTTCTCGTATCGGTTCGCTCAGGAGCCCGCGCTTCAATGCCCGGCATGATGGACACTGTGCTCAACCTCGGCATGAACGACGCCACAGTGGCCACGATGGCTGAGAAGAGCGGAAATCCCCGCTTTGCTTGGGACAGCTACCGCCGCTTCGTGCAGATGTATGGCGACGTAGTGCTCGGCATGAAGCCCAAGAGCAAGACCGACATCGATCCCTTCGAGGCAATCATGGATCAGGTGAAGGAAGAAAAAGGCGTGAAGCTCGACACTGAGCTCGACGTGGACGACCTCAAGGAACTCGTGAAGCGTTTCAAGGCTGCCGTTAAGGAATACACCGGCAAAGACTTCCCCGAATCAGCTTGGGAACAGCTCTGGGGTGGCATCTGCGCCGTATTCGACAGCTGGATGAACGAGCGCGCAATCCTCTAC
>CAMWXO010000169.1 GCA_947178245.1 uncultured Porphyromonadaceae bacterium | reverse complement strand
ATTATCTGCTCTGGCAGATAGCATACAGCGAGCTATATTTCACCCCGGTGCTTTGGCCGGACTTCGACAAATGCCACTATGCGCGCGCCCTTGTGGACTATCAGCAGCGCGAGCGCCGCTTCGGTAAGACCTCGGAGCAGGTGGCAGGGTGATGACAGATGGGATTACATCAACTATTCTGCATCAGTTTTTTCAGATAAACAAGACAATTTCACATCAAGATATGACTTTGACCAGAACGCTCAGACGGATCACGCTTGCCGCCCTACTTATCACAGCCGCCCTCCTGCTTCCATGCCGGGCCTCGGCACAGACTGCCGCAACCGACACGGTCTATGCTCCGGATATCATCTACAGTCCGATTCCAAAGGTATATGAAATAGCGGGAATCAGCGTCACGGGCGTGCCCGACGTCGAAGACTACGTCATCATCGGATATTCCGGTCTTTCCGTAGGCGAGAAGGTGGAGATTCCGGGCGAGGCTATCACCACGGCCGTGAAGCGTTTCTATAAGCAGGGTCTTTACTCAAAGGTGGAGATCAACCTCGAGAAGACGGTAGGCGACAAGGCCTGGCTCCAGATCGCGCTCAGGCAGCAGCCGCGAATGGCCGAACTAAGATTTGAGGGTGTGAAAGGTGGCGAGAAGAAAGACCTCCTCGAGCGTCTCAACGTGGAGAAAGGGCAGCAGCTCACTCCCAATATCGTGGCGCGTATAGTGCAGGTGGTGAAGCAGTTCTACAACGACAAGGGCTTCAAGAATGTCGTGGTCACCTCTTCGCAGCAGCCCGATCTCTCGCAGGAAAACTACGACTTCCTCACCGTGAAGGTCGATCGCCAGAACAAGGTCAAGGTGCACAAGATCTATATCAACGGCAACAATGTCCTCTCCGACCGCAAGTTTAAGAACGCGATGAAGAAGACAAACGAGAACGGCGATATCCTCAATCTCTTCAAGCAGAAGAAATTCGTGGACTCGGATTATGCCGACGACAAGATCCGTATCATAGATAAATACAATGAGCTCGGATACCGCGACGCGGCGATCCTGAGCGACTCCATAGTGAAATATGACGACAAGGAGATAGACATATATCTCACCGTAGACGAAGGCGACAGATATTATATAAAGGATATCAACTGGGTGGGCAATACCGTGTATCCGACCGAATTCCTCAATCAGGTGCTCGGCATCTATCCCGGCGACGTCTACAACCAGAAGCGCCTCGAAAAGCGCACCCGCGATGACGACGATGCGGTCAGCAGCCTCTATCTCGATAACGGTTACCTCTTCTTCGAGCTGGTGCCCATCGAGCAGAATGTGGTGGGCGACAGCATCTCGCTCATGATGCGCATCATCGAGGGACAGCCGGCTAAAATCAACAAGGTAGTGATCAACGGCAACGATCAGCTTTATGAGAAAGTGATCCGCCGCGAGCTCCGCGTGAAGCCGGGCGATCTCTTCTCGAAGCGTGAACTTGCGAGCTCGGCACGCGAGATCGCTGCCTCGGGACATTTCGACCCGGAGACGATGGACATCAATCCTATGCCAAACGATGCCGACGGCACGGTCGATATAGTGTTCAATCTCGAGCAGAAGGCCAACGACAAGGTGCAGCTATCGCTGGGATGGGGCCAGACCGGCGTCACCGGGCAGGTGGCACTCTCATTCTCTAACTTCTCGATCAAGAACCTCTTCAATCCGCAGAGCTACCGTGGCATAATCCCGCGAGGCGACGGACAGACTTTCTCGATTTCGGCACAGACCAACGCCAAGTATTACCAAAGCTATAACATCAGCTTCTTCGACCCCTGGCTCGGTGGAAAACGTCCGACTTCGTTCTCATTCTCCGTAGACTACAGCCGCTCTACCGGTGTCAACAGCCGCTTCTTCAATCAGAACTACTACAATAGTTTCTACAATTCGTATTATTACGGCGGCAGTTATGCCAACAATTACAGCCAGTATGCCTACGAGAATGCCTACGACCCAAACAAGGTGCTCCAGCTCGCCGGCGTCACCGCAGCCTACGGAACGCGCCTCTCATGGCCCGATGATCTCTTCCAGTTCCAGGTGTCGCTCGCCTATCGCTGGTATTACCTCAACAACTGGGACTATCTGCGCTTCATGCAGACGGGTGCCTCAAACTCGGTGGTGCTCGGCCTGACATTGAGCCGTAACACCGTAGACAATCCCATCTTCCCGCGTAAAGGCTCCAACCTCATGCTGCAGCTCCAGATGACTCCGCCATGGACCAAGATTCGCAAGGGATATGACTGGGAGCAGCTCGCTTACAAGGCCGACGTGCTCCGCAATCAGAAGGCTCAGGCCGAACTTTACAAATGGATAGAATACTGGAAACTGAAGTTCCAGGCCAAGACTTTCACTCCGCTTTCAGACCCTGACGGTAACTGGACTCTCGTCTTCATGTCGAAGGCAGATTTCGCTCTGCTCGGCTCATACAACAAGCATGTGAAGTCTCCGTTTGAAACGTTCTATTTCGGCGGCGACGGAATGACCGGAAACTACACTTACGCAACTGAGACTGTGGGCATGCGCGGCTATGAGAACGGCCAGTTCACCCCCTGGAACTACGAAGCGTATGCCTATGCCAAATACACCTTCGAGCTCCGCTTCCCCTTCATGCTGCAGCCCAATACCACGATATTCGCACTCGCGTTTGCCGAAGCCGGCAACGCCTGGACTGATATCAAGAATTTCGCGCCATTCAACCTCAAGCGATCGGCCGGCGTCGGTGTGCGCCTCTATCTCTCGATGCTCGGCTTCCTCGGTATTGACTGGGGATATGGCTTCGACAAGGTATGGGGCCGAAGGGGTGGAAGCAATATCCACTTCGTGCTCGGTCAGGATTTCTGACGGTTTAAACTTTAATTCTTCTGCATTGTCATAATGTAAACAAGTCATTAATCTTTAAAACGGAAAGACATGAAAAAACTAATGATATCACTGGCCATGGCGCTTGCGGTGGCTCTCGGGGCAAACGCTCAGAAGTTCGCCCTCGTAGATATGGACTATATCCTGCGCAACGTGCCGAGTTATGAGATGGCCAACGAACAGCTCAACCAGGTGTCGCAGCGCTGGGAGAGGGAAGTCACCGAACTCTCGAAGGAGGCCGAGACCATGTATAAGAACTATCAGTCGGAGATGGTATTCCTCACCGACGACCAGAAAAAGGCCCGCGAAGAGGAAATCGTGGCCAAGGAAAAGGAAGTGACTGATCTCCGCTACAAGTATTTCGGCCCTGAAGGTGAGCTCTTCAAGAAGCGTCAGAGCCTCATGAAGCCGATTCAGGAAGACGTCTACAACGCGGTGAAGGCCG
>CAMWXO010000168.1 GCA_947178245.1 uncultured Porphyromonadaceae bacterium | reverse complement strand
AGCTCGGGGTTCTCGCGGTGCTTCTTGGTGAGCGGCGACATTTCTATGGGATAGTCGGTGATGAAGGTGGGCTGGATATAGGTGCCTTCGCATTTCTCGCCGAAAATCTCGTCGATAAGTTTTCCTTTGCCCCAGCTCTCGTCAACCTCGATATGCTCCTGCTTGCAGAATTCGCGCAGTTCCTCCTCAGTCTTTCCGGTGATGTCGAAGCCGGTATGCTCCTTGATGGCGTCGGTCATGGTCACGCGGCGGAAAGGCGCCTTGAACGAGACGGTGTTCTCACCTATATTCACATCGGTGGTGCCGTTCACGTCGAGACAGATCTTCTCGAGCATGTTCTCCACGAAGCGCATCATCCAGTTGTAGTCCTTATAAGCCACATATACCTCCATGCAGGTGAACTCGGGGTTGTGCGAGCGATCCATGCCTTCGTTGCGGAAGTCTTTGGCAAACTCATACACGCCGTCGAAGCCGCCTACGATAAGGCGCTTCAGGTATAGCTCGTTGGCGATGCGCAGATAGAGAGGGATGTCGAGCGCGTTGTGGTGGGTGATGAAGGGACGCGCCGCCGCACCGCCGGCTATCGACTGCAGGATGGGCGTCTCCACCTCCATGAGGCCGTGATCGTTGAAATACTGGCGCATGGAGTTGAAGATCTTGTTGCGCTTGATGAAGATTTCCTTCACGCCGGGGTTCACCACAAGGTCTACATAGCGCTGGCGGTAGCGCTGCTCGGGATCGGTGAAGGCATCGTAGGCCTTGCCGTCTTTCATCTTCACCATCGGCAGCGGCCTCAGGCTCTTGCTGAGCACGGTGATCTCCTGCGCATGAATCGAGATCTCACCCGTCTGCGTGCGGAACACGTAGCCTTTCACGCCGATGAAGTCGCCGATGTCGAGCAGCTTCTTGAAGACCACGTTATACATGTCCTTGTCTTCGCCCGGACAGAGATCGTCGCGGCTGATGTAGATCTGTATGCGGCCGTCGGCGTCCTGAAGGCTCACAAACGATGCCTTGCCCATGATGCGGCGGCTCATGATGCGGCCGGCTACGCTCACCTCGCGGCGCTCGGCGTCATCGCTGAAGTTCTCCTTTATCTCCTCGCTGTGACCCGTCACGACATATTCCGCCGCCGGGTAAGGTTCGATTCCACGCTCACGAAGCGCCTGCATGCTGTTGCGCCTCACTATCTCCTGTTCGCTCAATTCCTGATTTGCCATTCTTTGTATGTTGAGTTTTATTAGTTTTTTCTTCAATCCGCAAATTTAACGAAAAAAATCCATATTTCGGCCGTTTCAGGGCCGGAATATTGAATCACTCCGATAATAGTATAACAATTCATTCAAAATTGTTATTAGTAATGTAAGTCTTATAATTCTTAATAAATCTTATAAATTGCGATAAGAATGGAAATCATCATAAAGGATCTGGAGGACATGCCGCGCGCGGCGGAACAGCTGCTGAAGGCTATCGGCGACCGCAGGATTGTGGCCCTGCGCGGTGCGATGGGGGCCGGAAAGACCACCCTGACCGCCGAAATGATGCGGAGCCTCAAGATGGACGACGAGGCCTCGTCGCCCACATTCGCCATCGTGAACGAATATCACTCGTCGGCAACAGGGCAAACCGTCTACCATTTCGACTTCTACCGCCTCGAATCACCCACCGAGGCCTTCGAGATCGGGATTGAAGACTACTGGGAAAGCGGCAACCTCTGCCTGATGGAGTGGACGGAGAACATAGAGAGCATCCTCCCCGAAGAAACACTCTTCGTAAGCATCGAGGAGCAGCCCGACGGCTCCCGCCGTATAACCCTGAATTGATTTTGTAGGGACGCACGGCTCGTGCGTCCTGTTGTGTGCTCATTGTATCAGAAAAAAATGAAAATCATTCATTTGGAAGTGGTCGATTCCACTAACGAATACGTGATGCGCGAGGCCCCCACGCTTGAGGCCCCCGTGATGGTGGTGGCCCATACCCAGACCGCAGGGCAAGGTCAACGCGGCAACACATGGGAGTCGGCTCCGGGGCAGAATCTGACATTCACGGTCTTCTATCGCCCCGCCGGGCTGCCGCCGATGGCGCAGTTCTCCATGTCGGAGGCTGTTGCCCTCGCCGTGGTTGATTTACTCGCGGAATATGGCATAGACGCGAAAGTGAAATGGCCCAACGATATTTACGTGGCCGACCGCAAGATATGCGGCATACTCATCAGGCACTCCATAATGGGAGGGAGCATATCATATTCGGTGATTGGAGCAGGCATCAACGTAAACCAGACCGCATTCCTCAGCGACGCCCCGAATCCCGTGTCGATGCGGCAGCTGACCGGCTCGTCATATTCCCTTCCCGAACTCGAGGCGGAAATGGCTGAGCACCTTGAGCGGAGGCTTCAGCGCATTTCAGACCCGGCCTATCGGGGCACACTTCATGAAGAATTCAAGAGGAAGCTTTGGAGGGGCGACGGAGAATTGTATCAGTTCAGGGACACTGCCACCGGACAACACTTTAAGGCCCGGATCGATGAAATTGCCTTGCATGGCCCCATCTCGCTGCGTCTTGCCGACGGTACCATGCGAACATACGCCTTCAAAGAAGTGGCATTTGAATAAATAGCTCATTTTGCAGTTGCCGGTTGAGAGTAGGGGTTGAGAGTAGGAGCGAAAAAAAATCAGAAATTGAAGGAAAAATTTGGATAATTCATGAAAAAGCATTAACTTTGCACTCGCAAAGCCCAGGTGGCGGAATGGTAGACGCGCTCGTTTCAGGTGCGAGTGCTGAGAGGCGTGCAGGTTCGAGTCCTGTTCTGGGCACCCTATAAAATTGCAAGTAATTAAATATCAATTACTTGCAATTTTTACTTTCAATCCATGTCAACGCGGTGTTAACCAACCTCCGCGCAACTACCGATTTTATCATAATAAACCATGTTTACGCAATATTAATATTCAAAAATAATTTTGAGAAAATTATGAAAAAAGTTTTCCTCATTTTGATTGCCACAATTATTGCCATTGCAGCAAATGCTCAGTCTCATCTACAATTTATGGGCATTGATATAGATGGGAACTGCTCCTCCTTTGTTCAAAAATTATCGGCAAAAGGTTTCACTCTTAAGAAAAACATAGAAACCGGAGGTGCAATAATGAATGGAACATTCACAGGAAAGAATGTAGAGGTATATATATTAGTCACTCCCATATCCAAAAAGGTCAAGAGTGTTAGCGTATATTATCCAAAAGACAACTCATGGTCGTCTATCAAATATGACTATCTTAAACTTAAAGACTCCTTTAAGCAAAAATATCCGTTAGACAAAGAATTTGAATTCTTTTCGGATCCATATTACGAAGG
>CAMWXO010000167.1 GCA_947178245.1 uncultured Porphyromonadaceae bacterium | reverse complement strand
CCTCAACACCACCTATCCCGCCACACTCCACGGCAAGAACGACGTGGAGATACGACCACAGATTTCAGGCTTCCTCACCAAGGTCAATGTTCAGGAAGGCCAGCGTGTGGCCGCCGGGCAGCTGCTCTTCACAATAGATCAGGTTCAGCTTCAGGCGGCGGTGGATGCCGCCCGTGCCGCGGTGGCTGTGGCCCAGGCCAATGTCAATACAATGCAGACCAACGCCGACAATAATAAGATACTCCTCGACAAGAACATCATCTCGGCATCCGCCTACCAGACCAGTGTAGACCAGCTCAACGCGGCCAAAGCCCAGCTTGGCCAGGCCAGGGCCAACCTCACATCGGCAGAGAAGAACCTCTCCTACACTCTCGTGAAAGCCCCCGCAGCAGGCGTCGTAGGCACTATCGACAATAAGGAAGGCACGCTCGTGGGCCCCTCCACACTCCTTACCATTCTTTCTGACAACGGACAGATGGAGGCTTATTTCTCCATGACCGAGAAAGAGATTCTCGCTCTCACCGATCAGGGACGCAAGTCGATGACCCAGGTTCTCGATTCCCTTCCGGGAGTGGAGCTGAAACTGGCCAACGGCGAGATCTATTCCCAGCCCGGACGCATCATCTCCATCTCGGGTGTGCTTGATCCGGCCACCGGAAGCGCAACCGTGAAGGCTGCAT
This sequence comes from uncultured Porphyromonadaceae bacterium, assembly GCA_947178245.1. GTDB lineage: Bacteria > Bacteroidota > Bacteroidia > Bacteroidales > Muribaculaceae > Lepagella. The sequence goes on along the minus strand of CAMWXO010000167.1, from coordinate 2,685 downwards.
TTCCCAACCCCGACGGAATGCTCCGCAGCGGAAACACCGGACAGGTGCTTCTACCATCGATCAACAGGGGCGTCATCACAATTCCGCAGAAAGCCACTTTCGAGATTCAGGACATGAAGTTCGTATACGTTGTCGGCGACAGCGCAAAGGTACATCAGACTCCCATTCAGATCGACTCAAAGAACGACGGCACAAACTACATAGTGACCAAGGGCCTCAACCCCGGCGACGAGATAGTGATAGAAGGCGTGGGAGCCACTGTGAAAGACGGAATGACAATCTCACGGAAAAAGTAATAGCCACGTAACATGAGACTTGACAGATTCATAAATAAGCCGGTGCTATCGACGGTGATCTCAATTTTCATCGTCATCTTCGGCATACTTGGCCTTAACGGACTTGCCATTGAGCAATATCCCGATATCGCCCCCCCGACTATCTCAGTCAGCACCACTTATACGGGTGCGTCAGCACAGGCCGTGCTTAATTCAGTGATAGCTCCTCTTGAAGAGCAGATCAACGGCGCAGAGAACATGGACTACATGGTGTCGTCGGCATCCAACAACGGTTCGGCCACGATCCAGGTATATTTCAAACAGGGCATGGATCCCGATATGGCTGCCGTCGATGTCCAGAACAGGGTGGCGAAGGCCGCTGCTTTCCTCCCGGCGGAGGTAAATCAGGTGGGAGTCATCACTCAGAAGCGCCAGAGCTCCATGCTTATGGTAATGTCGCTCTTCGACGAGACCGACACCTACACGAGCCAGTTTATCGACAATTACATGTCGATAAACATCATCCCCGAAATCAAACGTGTGTCGGGCGTAGGCGAGGCCATGGCATTTGGCGCCGACTACTCCATGCGTATATGGCTGAAGCCTGACGTCATGGCTCAATACGGCCTTATGCCCGCCGACATCACCGCGGCGCTCGCAGAGCAGAACATCGAGGCTGCGCCGGGAAGTTTCGGCGATCAGGGCAATCAGACGTTCCAGTACACGATGCGCTACAAGGGCCGCCTGCAGAATGAGTCTGAGTTTGAAGACATCGTGATACGCGCCACCAAAGACGGCGAGATCCTCCGTCTCGGCGATGTGGCCGAAGTGGAACTCGGCAAACTCAGCTACGGCTTCGCCAACCGCGACAACGGACACATTGGCTCGGCCGCCATCATCTTCCAGTCTGCCGGCTCCAACGCAACTGAAGTGATCAAAAATATCGAGAAGCTTCAGGATCGCGCGCGCAAAGACCTGCCCAAAGGCCTCGTCATAGAGACCACAATGAGTGTCAACGACTTCCTCTTCGCCTCCATCCATGAGGTGATCAAGACTCTTATCGAGGCGTTCGTGCTCGTATTCATCGTGGTCTTCATCTTCCTTCAGGACTTCCGCTCCACCCTCATACCGATGATCGCCATCCCGGTGGCACTCATAGGCACATTCTTCCTTCTCTACATCTTCGGCTTCACCATCAACCTTCTCACCCTCTCCGCTCTGGTGCTTGCCATCGCGATTGTGGTAGATGATGCGATAGTGGTAGTGGAGGCTGTGCACGCCAAGCTCGACCAGGGCTATAAATCGGCACGTAAGGCCTCTATCGACGCAATGAGCGAGATCGGTTCCGCACTTGTCTCCATCACACTCGTGATGATGCTCGTGTTCATACCCGTATCATTCCTTCCCGGCACCTCGGGTATCTTCTACCGTCAGTTCGGACTCACGATGGCCATGGCCATCGGACTCTCGGCAGTGAACGCCCTCACCCTCTCCCCCGCACTCTGCGCACTCTTCCTCAAGCCTCACAAGGTGGAGCCGGGAGACGAAGACCCCGAAGGCGGATACGACGTACCTGACAAAGAAGCGGCCAAGCAAGAGAAAATGGGCTTCATGAAGAGATTCTTCTACTGGTTTAACGTAGCTTTCGATGCACTGCTGTCAAAATACAAGAAAGCAGTGACATGGTTTATCAACCATAAATTGATCTCTTTCGGCACCGTGGCAGCCACTATCGGCATACTCGTATGGCTTATGAACATCACTCCGACCGGCCTCGTGCCGACCGAAGACACCGGCACCATCATGGGAGCGGTGACGATGCCTCCGGCCACCTCACAGGAACGCACGCAGGCCGTCATGGACGAGATGGACTCCATCATAGGCTCGATTCCGGAAGTGAAGAGCCGCACCGCTATCACAGGCTATTCATTCATCGGCGGACAAGGCAACACCTACGGCTCGTTCATCATCAAGCTGCGTCCATGGGACGAGCGAAAGAAACCGAGCCAGTCAGCTTCTTCAGTTGTTGAGCAACTTTTTGCGAAGAGCGCTGCCATCAAGGACGCCAACATAATGTTTTTCCAGCCCCCTATGATCTCGGGCTATTCGGCTACCAACGGTTTCGAGCTTAAACTTGAAGACAAGACCGGCGGCTCTCTCGACGATTTCTTCGGAGTCTACCAGAAATTCATCGGTGTGCTCAACGCACAGCCGGAAATCCAGATGGCCTACTCCACATTCAATCCCACCTTCCCGCAGTATCTCGTGGAGATAGACGTGCCTAAGGTGAAACAGGCAGGACTGACGCAGAGCGCCATCCTATCGACACTTCAGGGCTACTACGGAGGTATGTATATCTCCAACTTCAACTCCTACGGCAAGCTCTACCGCGTGATGATGCAGGCCTCTC
>CAMWXO010000166.1 GCA_947178245.1 uncultured Porphyromonadaceae bacterium | reverse complement strand
GAGCGTCCTCTCACCAAGGAAGAGAAGCTTGAGGCCAAGGCCTACAGCAAGCTTGCCGATGCCTTCACACCTCTTGCAAAGGGAATGGGCTCGGAATTCTGCAATCAGAACACTTACGACTGCATCCAGATTCACGGCGGCAGCGGCTTCATGAAAGATTACCGCTGCGAGCGTCTCTACCGCGATGCACGAATCACCAGCATCTATGAGGGAACAACTCAGCTTCAGGTAGTGGCTGCCATCCGCCACGTCACCACGGGCACTTACGCCAACTTCATCAAGGAGGCGCTGGCCGCTGAGGTAGCCGATCGTCATGCCGACGCAAAGAAGGCTCTCGTCATGATGCTCGAGCAGTATGAGGCTGCCGTGAAAGCGGTGCTTGAAGTCAAGGATCAGGCGTTCACCGACTTTATGGCGCGTCGTCTCGTAGAGATGGCCGGCCACACCGTGATGGGCTGTCTGCTTCTTGAAGAAGCCGGAAGAAACGAGGCATTCGACAAGTCGCTCGAGGTCTACGTGAAATACGGTCAGGCCGAATGCACGAAGCATGCCGACTTCATCTCCAACTTCAAGCCTGAGGAGATGAAGGCCTATACTTATTGATAATCTTTACATTCGAAGATACGACGGCGACAATCGGAAAGATTGCCGCCGTTTTTTTTAAGAGATTTTTTGCAGTCTCAACTTTTTTATATAATTTTGCATCCATAATTCCGAAAGGAATATCTTTTGATACTGTGAAAGACCCAAACATCATACAGGTAATTTATTCCGGACTTTTCCGGTACTAACTAAATACTAAATAAAAGATGTCTGATTTAAGGTTCAAAAGCGTAGAGGAAGCATGCTCCCGGAAGCCGGTTGAGGTGAAACTTCCCGATGAACGCGTAGAGAAGTACTACGCGAAGCAGGTCTTCAACCGCCAGAAAATGTTTGAATACCTTCCGCAATCAACCTATCAAGCCCTCGTAGACGCCATCGATAACAAGAAATCGCTAAGCCTTGAGCTCGCCGACAGCGTGGCCGAAGGCATGAAGCGATGGGCTATCGAGAGCGGCGCGCGACACTACACCCACTGGTTTCATCCGCTCACGGGGGGCACTGCCGAGAAACACGACTCTTTCATCGACCATAACGGTAAAGGTGGCGTAGTGGAGGAATTCACCGGCAAACTTCTCGTTCAGCAGGAACCTGACGCATCTTCTTTCCCAAACGGAGGCATCCGCAATACATTCGAAGCCCGCGGATACTCTGCTTGGGATATTTCTTCTCCGGCCTTCATCATCAATGATACACTCTGTATCCCCACGGTGTTTATCTCATACACGGGAGAGAGCCTTGACTACAAGACTCCTCTTCTGAAGGCTCTCAACTCGGTAGACAAGGCCGCCACCCGCGTGGCACGCTACTTCGACAAGAACGTGAACCACGTGAAGTCTTATCTCGGCTGGGAGCAGGAATACTTCCTGGTGGATGAGGCCTTATATGCCGCGCGTCCTGACCTCGTGATGACCGGACGCACCCTCATGGGGCATGAGTCGGCTAAAAACCAACAGCTTGAAGACCACTATTTCGGATCCATCCCTATGCGGGTGGCCGCTTTCATGCTTGATCTCGAGACGGAGTGTCATAAACTCGGAATCCCGGCCAAGACACGCCATAATGAGGTAGCCCCCAATCAGTTTGAGCTCGCTCCCATCTTCGAGGAAGCCAACCTTGCCAACGATCACAACCAGCTTCTGATGAGCCTCATAGCAGAAGTGGCCCGCAAGCACAACTTCAGGGTGCTTCTTCACGAGAAACCATTCGCCGGCATCAATGGCTCCGGCAAGCATAACAACTGGAGTCTCGGCACAGACACCGGCGTGCTTCTCTTCGCTCCCGGCAAGACTCCCGAGCAGAATCTTCAGTTCATCACTTTCGTGGCCAACGTTATGGCAGCCGTGCACAAGCACAACGCTTTGCTGAAGGCATCGATCATGACCGCCACGAATGCCCATCGTCTCGGTGCCAACGAGGCTCCCCCGGCCATCATCTCGATGTTCCTCGGCAGCCAGCTTAGCCAGATCATCGACGCTATAGAGGCCACTGAGGAAGACTCGGAGATCAATCTCAACGGTAAGGACAAGATCAATCTCGACATTGCCCAGATACCGGAACTGATGATCGACAATACAGACCGCAACCGTACCAGCCCGTTTGCCTTTACAGGCAATCGCTTTGAATATCGCGCGGTCGGCAGTTCGGCCAACTGTGCGTCAGCCATGATTGCCCTCAATGCCGCTGTGGCTGATCAGCTCAATTCATTCGCCGATAAGGTGGATGCGAGAGTAGCAGCAGGAGAACAGCTGAATCAGGCTATATTCAAGGAGATGAGTCATATGCTCATCGAATCCAAAAACAAACACTTAGACGTCAACGGAAATAGCGAAGAGTGGAAGGAATAGGCTGCGCGTCGCGGTCTTGACGTGGAGGCGAGCGCTCCGGTGATGTATGACGTCTACACAAAGCCCGAGAGCGTGGAGATGTTCAAGCGCACGGGTGTGCTTTCTGAGAAGGAGATAGAGGCCCGTAACGAAGTGAAATGGGAGATGTATGTCAAGAAGGTGCAGATCGAAAGCCGCGTTCTCGGCGACCTCGCCATCAATCACATTATCCCGGCCGCTACACGCTATCAGAGTCTGCTTCTCGACAACGTCTATAAGATCAAGGAACTCTACGACGGCGAGAAGATGGCTAAGATCGCTTCAAACGACCTTATTGCCATAGAGCAGATGGCTGACTACATCTCGGCCATAAGAAAGGGTGTTGATGATATGGTCACCAAACGCCACATCGCCAACCGCAAGCCCGACGAGCGCAGTAAAGCCATCGCTTACCACGATGATATCGTGCCCGCAATGGAGGAGATCAGGAAGAACATAGACGCTCTCGAACTCATGGTGGACAACGAGATCTGGCCGCTTCCGAAATATCGTGAGATGCTCTTCATCCGATAATTTATATCCACACATACATAGTATCCCGGAGTCTGATTTTCAGATTCCGGGATTTCTTTTGCCACAAGCCGAACTACCGGCGCACATTGTGTTGATGCCGGGCAGACGTGGCACGCCACGTCACTACATTGCAATTGATCTACAATTAAAGAAAAAAATATTAAAAAATATAGTACTATGTATTGCATAGTACTAAAAATTTTATTAACTTTGCATCGTGAAAGAATAAAAACCGGTTAATAATTTAAGTTTCGCATGCTCAACTTAAATTGGTTTAAAGGTTTAGGGGTTTCAGAAGTTTAGTATAGAGTAGTCATCGTTTTCAGTTTAAATCGTATTTGTGAAAGCTGTAAACTAAACCTTTTAAACTCTTAAACATATAAACTTCAACTTGAGCTTGCGAAAGT
>CAMWXO010000165.1 GCA_947178245.1 uncultured Porphyromonadaceae bacterium | reverse complement strand
CTACCGCACCAACGCGCAGAGCGGTGTGCTGGAAGAATCGCTCAGAAAACGCAACATAGCCTATCGCATCTATGGCGGACTCTCATTCTATCAGAGAAAGGAAATCAAGGATGCCGTATGCTATTTCAGGCTCGCTATCAATCCCGATGATGACGAGGCGCTAAGAAGAGTCATAAATTATCCTGCAAGAGGAATAGGGGAGACCACCATGAAGAAACTGACCGAGGCCGCCATAAATAACAGTGTCAGTATATGGGCTGTGCTTCAGGATCCGGTGTCGAAGGGTGTAGCGCTCAACTCAGGCACATTGAAGAAATTGGCTGCCTTCAAGGATATGGTTCAGGCATTCATCGACGACAACGCCAAAGGTGCTGACGCCTACGAACTCGGGCAGCTGATCTATAACCGAAGCGGCATTCTCATGGTGCTGAATCATGACAATACTCCCGAATCGATCAGTAAGCAGGAGAATCTTAAGGAGTTGCTTGCAGGTCTCAAGGATTTCACTGACAGCCGTAAGGAAGAGGGGGGTGGTAATGCCGGAATGCAGGAATTTCTGTCGGAAGTGATGCTTGCTACCGATCAGGACAAGGGAGACGATACATCTGAAGAGAAAGTGACGCTGATGACGTGCCATGCTGCCAAAGGGTTGGAATTCAAGCATATCTACGTGGTGGGGGTTGAAGAGGAATTGCTCCCCTCTGCCATGTCGATGAGTTCGCCCGATGAGGTGGAGGAAGAGCGTCGTCTGCTATATGTGGCCATGACACGTGCGAAAGAGACGTGCGTGCTGACCTACGCCAAAAGCCGCTTCCGAAACGGCCAGACGGTTCAGACCCGCGCCTCAAGATTCCTCTCGGAGATAGGGCGAAAATTCGTGCAGACCGAATCTTCGACAGATCTCGAGGACAATACCGGCTTCCCGCGGAAAACATTCACCAATCCGACAGCGAGATATACAGACCAGTACCGAAGCTTTACCACTCTGAAGCGATCAGGGAGCCCCGCATCGGATGCAGTCAGGCAGAATAGGCCCGCGGCCGATGCCCAAGATAGCCATACTCCCGACGAAATTACACCGGGCACCGTGATCATTCACGCTAAACTTGGCGAAGGAATCGTGAGGAAACTGGATTATGTAATGGGCGAGGGCGTTATAACCGTAGACTTCAAGCAGGCCGGAGAGAAGAAACTCTATCTAAGATTTGCCAGGTTTAAAATCAAGAGCAAGTAAAAATCTTGAATATCAATTCTTTCTGAAGATCATATTCATTCTGAAATGAATTGATGCCCTTACTCTTGCAGTCGAAGTCGCGCAAGGCCGAAATCGCCGCCAGAGCCTGGCGAGGCGAATACATGGCAACTCCGTCACGAATCTCGCGTATGGCGTAAGGAGATTTCAACTGCAGATTCTGCATGAGGGAGGCATCCGAACGGTCTTGAAGGAAGTGTGTTATGACGATCTGACTGAAAAATTTGAACATAGCCGAAGTCGTCATCACGGTAGGATTATTTTTAGGATTCTTCCTGAAATACTCGAGTATGCGCAGAGTCTTGGGATAATCCTTCAGCGAGAGCGCCTTTGTGAGTTCAAAATTGTTATATTCCTTTGAAATACCGATATTATCTGCCACAAGCTCGGCCGTGATGGTGTTTGAAGCGCTTCCGGCGGCCACTATGAGCTTATCGATTTCTCCGAATAATTTTCTGAGTGAGTTCCCGACATATTCGATGAGCAGTTGCACCGCCTGCTCTTCTATCTGCACCTTCTTCATGCGGCAATAATCCTTGATGGGGCCCGCAAGTTGGTATTCTTTCACCTTAGGACTCTTGAACACAACCACATCATCAGACTTAGAGGCCGCTTTCATGATGGCTGATGTTGCTGAGAGATTATCACCCTTGAATGTCAGCACGAAGACTCCTTTGCGGTTGGGGTGCGAAATGTAAGGCGCGAGCACGTCGAGCTGCGACTTCTGCCCCTGTATAGACTGCGCTTCCTTGAGAATCACAAGCTGGCGTTCGCCCATCACGGGAAATTGCCTCGCACTCGCCATCACCACATCAAGATCAGCCTCGGCTCCATAGAATATCAGCTGGTCGAAATCGCGGTTCTCTTCCTTCACCGCATACTTCTCTATGGCATCGACAATTAGATCGATATAATATGGTTCCTCTCCCATAAGGATATAGATGGGAGCGAAGAGACCTTTCCTGATATTATCGAGAATCTCCCTGTATTCAGAAGATGTATTAGTTTTCGGAGGCATTGCTTGATGATTTGAATTGTGACGCATTATTACCGGCAGACATCGATATGTAGCCTCTTGAAGAAAGGCACACGATCAAAACCGCTACCAGAACCGCGCTGATGAGAGGAATCACGGGGAAGGCCCCGGGAGTTACGCCCCACATGTCGAAGTCTTCAGAGAGAACTCCACGATTGATGAGCCACGCCGAGATGATAACCAGACTATTGTTGAGCGCATGCGCGAAAGAATTGACCCAGATATTTCCGCTCCACACGTAGAGATAGCCGAACCATACGCCGAGAAGGAGACGCGGCACGAATCCGAAAAACTGGAAATGTAGGGCACTGAATACGAATGCCGCAGTCCAGACAGCTACATGAACATTTACTCCGCAGACAGCGAGCATACGCTGCAAGCCTCCCCTGAAGAAGAATTCCTCACCTATGCCGGTGAGGACTCCGATGGTGAGAATATTCATCATCATCACACCTATGCTGCCGGAGGCAAGAAGCCCGCGGGTCTGCTCTTCAGCCATTGATTCCATCTCTCTGCACCATAGCTCGAAAGAATGAAGAGACTCCGGCAGATGAATTTCCTGATTCCAATATACTATCTGATTCAGGGCCGGAACGGCTGCCGCATACACAGCAATCGCTATCAGAAGCATCCTTAATTGCGGATAAAAATCAGCGCCGATAGCCATTCCGGGATTTGCCTTGAAACAAATACGCCAGGTAATCAACGCCGGAATTATGAAAGCGAGCACGTTCTGAGCGGCAAATACGAGCCATTGCCCGGAAAGACTTCCGGGAGTGACTGCAGGAAGCTGGCCAAGAACCCCTGTAAAGAATAAGCCGCACAGCATGAAGCCGAAAAGCACGAGCACAGACTGGCAGATAGCGATGAAATTCTTCATGAAAGCGCTTGTTAGTCGAATTTCTTACGTCGGAACACGAAGTTACGCCCGAGATATTTCTCCCTGACTATGGGATTGTCGGCAAGCTGCTCGCTCGTGCCGCGGAAGAGAATGCGGCCCTCGAAAAGCAGATAGGCACGATCGGTGATGCTAAGTGTCTCCGGAGCATTGTGGTCAGTGATCAGGATGCCGATGTTCTTCTCTTTCAGCTTATAGCCTACGCTCTGAAGCTCTTCCACAGCAATAGGGTCTACACCAG
>CAMWXO010000164.1 GCA_947178245.1 uncultured Porphyromonadaceae bacterium | reverse complement strand
CATCGAGGGCTACGAAGAAGTGGAAGTGAAGAAAAAATTATGAAGTATTATCTGAACCTCGGCAGCAATCTGGGCAACCGGCGGCTGCATCTCACCCGCGCCATAAAAGCCATCGGTGAGGAGTTCGGATCTTACGAAGCAAGCGATATGGTGGAGTCGGCCCCGTGGGGGTTCGGCTCCACCAATCATTTTGCCAACATAGGGCTTTCCATCTGCTCGGATCTCGACCCGGAAGAGGTGCTTCGCACACTCCAGCGCATCGAGAGAACGCTCTCAGCCACGGCCCACCGCCATAGTGACGGATCATACGCCGACAGGGAAATAGACATTGACATAATGGCCTCTGACGGCCCACCGTATGAGTCGGAGACCCTACGCATACCTCACCGCCATCTGCCACAGAGAGATTTCTTCCTGCGCCCGCTGGCGCAACTGGCACCGGACTGGCACGATCCCGTTTCGGGCAAAACAGCTATGCAGATGGCTAAAGATCTGGAAAATGGAAAACGATAAGATATTATTGCGCGACGGCCTGATAGCCCTTGACGGCAACGATTTCGCTCAGTCAGAGAATCAGGCCGAATGGGTGGAGCTGCGCGAGGCGTGGCGACGCCTCGGCGACTCGAAATGGGCGCTTGCCGCGCGGAAGCAGGAGCTGCTCAACTTCAGGAAGGCCAACCGCTTTTGCGGCTATTGCGGCGGAAAGATGACCGAAGCCTCCGACATATCCGCGAAATGCACCTCCTGCGGACGTGAGATATGGCCCCGGCTGTCGCCTGCTATCGTGGTGCTCGTCACCCGCAACGACGGCAACGAGGCCCTGCTCGTGCACGCTGCGAATTTCCGCCATGCCGACGTGCACGCTCTTGTGGCAGGATTCGTGGAGATAGGTGAAACTCTGGAAGAATGCGTGGCCCGCGAGGTAAGGGAAGAGACTTCGCTCGAAGTCTCCCACATACGGTATGCAGGAAGCCAGTCATGGCCCTTCCCGGGGCAGATGATGGTGGGATTCACGGCGCGTTACAAAGACGGCGAGTTGCGTCTTGCCGACGGAGAACTGACCTCGGCAGGATGGTTCACCCGCACTAATCATCCTCCGCTTCCTACACTGCCGTCGCTATCGCGCAGAATCATCGACGGGTGGCTTGAAAATAGTCTCCCCTTATGATCAGGTCTGATATGCGTCGGGCACGCGCGAGCGAATCGTCGTCGGCCGTGGCATCCGCGCTGAAGGCCGACGGCGCCACCCCCGCGTAGCCCTCATTTATTCCAAGCAGATCGAGAGCGGCAGGAAACAGATTCGCCTGACCCACCCTTCGGCTCACGCGCTGAGTGAGCGGAGTGTGGATGGCCATCATCATTGCCGCCGGTGTGCGACCGGGCCCCGATGCTATCGTCTGGTGATGATCCGAAGCGATGAAGACCATGGTATTATCCGGCAACGCCCTCAGGAATTCAGCCAGATACATGTCGGTGTGGCTGCATGTGTTGGCATAATCCTTCTCCATCCGGCTCAGATCGCCGGCATTCTCTATCCAGTCGGGCACATCCCACCCCTTCTCCCTGAAAGGAATATGCATGGATATAGTCATGAGGGTCATGAAAAACGGCTGCTTCAACGTCCTTACCATCCCGGCGGCCTGCCGGAACATGGCGCCGTCTCTTCCATACATCTCTATTTCATTCTCATCTCGGTCAAGAGTGGTGACGGGCTCGCCAAGCCCGAAATTGCGCAGGGTGTTCCCTTCGTTCCAGCATACACCGTCGTCGGCAAGCAGCAGGCGCTTCTCGTGCCGGGGAAACCTGTCGGCAAGCGATGGAAAGCGGTTGCTTGAGCCGAAAGCGATGGAATAAGATATCTTATCGGGTGGAAGCAATCCGGTGAGCAGCAGTAGATGACCGTCTGACGAACTGGAGGCCCGAATCTGGCTCTCGACATTGCTGACCCAGACGGTGCCGTCAAGACGTGAGAGGGAATCGAGAGCGGGCATCACTTTCCGGCCTTCGATTTCCTTCTCCACCATGTCGCTATTGAGCGATTCCACTATTATATAGACCACATTAAGGGAATCAGCCACTTCCGAGGCCCCGCCACTACGCTCATAGTCTGACAGCAACGACCTGATCTCATCCTTCTCCGCATCACTGAGACTTATACGGCTGAAGAGCACCTGATATATGTCGGTAAGATAGCGGACTCCATACCACACCGGGCCTGAGTAGGAATAAAGCCGGCGATATTCGCTGAATTCGCCCGTATAATGTTCCTGTAAGGCTTCCCGGAAACTTCTTTCGCGTATATCATTGCGCCAGCCCCACGAACTCCGGAAATATGAAAACTGACCGATTGCGCCGAGCAGACAGGAAGCCGAGAGCAGCCATAACTTCATCTTGAGACTGAAAGACCGTGACCGCGAGGGCTTGACGATACGGAAAACTATGGTCACCAAAGCGGGGATGAAGAAAAACCACAGATCGCTCCATCTAAGCAAAGAGGCGCCTTATTCCATCAGGTTGCCGTCTACGTTGCCTCCCATCGTGACGGAAGCCGCCGGTATCAGTTCTCCCCAGAAACGGAAATAAGCAAGGTTGCAGACACCCCACAATGCGAAAATCCATACCGGAATGAGCGCGAGCCATCTCCACCGGGGCGCAAGAAGCCAATACCATAGCAGAATCAACGCCGTATCGCCCACAGCCTTCATCAGAGTGGCAGCCACTTTATGATATTCCACTCCGAGACCGGCCTTAATCAGCACCCAGACTCCCAGCACACCTGCGGCAGCCACGACATATCCAAGAAAACCACGTTTATATTTCATATACGGTCAAAATAATCGAATTTTGCAATCAATCATCATCGCAGGCCGGAATATCTCTCATTCATCTGAGGCACTCTTTCCAACCACTCTGCAAAGATAATGAAAAATCCCTTGATATACTATTTTAAAAAATCAGACCAGGAATGGGAATTTTGACCGATTTGGTAAAATAGTGAAAGTTTTACCGCTTTTTGTGAAATTCTACTATGTGATATGATTGTTATCTTTATAAACAGATAGATAAATATATTATGAATCTCAGATTAGTAAGTCCGTTTTTGATCGGGTTATGTGCCCTGTTAGGCATAAGCTCATGTTCAGCAGTAGCAAGTAAATCAGGAGAAACTGATAAAAAAACAAATACAGAAATGAAAACAGACGGAAAGAAACTTGTTGTGTATTTCTCCCATACCGGTGAGAACTACAATGTCGGTTACATTGAGAAAGGCAATACTCATATCATAGCTGATATGATTGCCGATGCCACTGGAGCAGACATTTTTGAAATTGTTCCCGAGAAGGGCTATCCTAAGGACGATTACAATGAATGTATTGAGATAGCGAAAAAGGAATTGCAGTCTAATGATCGCCCGGCTGTAAAGGGAGATGTAAAGGTCGAAGATTATGATGTGATCTTTATAGGATATCCGAA
>CAMWXO010000163.1 GCA_947178245.1 uncultured Porphyromonadaceae bacterium | reverse complement strand
CGGTCGTTCCCTTGAGTTGGAGCAGGGGCTGGAGCGCGAGGATGGCATCTTCGCCGAGACCCTTCTCCCTGAGTTCGGCGTTCACATTCTCTATTCCTATTTTGTCGATCTTATCGATGGCCACTGTGATGTCTACGATCTTGTCTGCACATCCTATCGTCTCTGCTATGCCGGTAAGTATCTTCCGGTTATTCACATGCACTGACGTGCGGATGCCGAGTCGCCCCATGACGAAATCGATGAGCGATAGAAGTTCGATCTCATTCTCAAGAGAATCGGAACCGACCACGTCGGCATCGCACTGGTAAAACTCGCGGTAACGCCCCTTCTGAGGCCTGTCGGCACGCCACACGGGCTGAATCTGAAACCGCTTGAATGGCATCTGGATATCATTGCGGTGCTGCACCACAAAGCGGGCGAACGGCACTGTAAGGTCGTAGCGCAGACCTTTCTCGCAAAGGCTGTTGGTGAGCTTTCCGAGGCGCTTTTCAGCAAGATCTTCTGGATTCACATCTTTCAGGAAGTCGCCCGAATTGAGAATCTTAAACAGAAGCTTATCTCCTTCCTCGCCATATTTTCCCATAAGGGTTGAGAGGTTCTCCATGGCCGGAGTCTCTATCTGACGATAGCCGAAAAGCCGGAATGCCTCGCGTATGGTGTCGAAGATATAATTGCGTCGCGCCATCTCGATTGGTGAGAAGTCGCGTGTGCCTTTAGGTATGGAGGGTTTTGTTGCCATATATTTTTCTATAAAGTGTTATTTTCTATATAAGGTATATCAGTTTGAAGCCATCTTTTTGAATTCTGATGGCGAGTATCCCGTGAGATGCTTGAAATATTTGCCGAAGAAAGACTGGTTGGCGAAATTGAGTTTGTTTGAGATTTCCTGAATCGTGAGCGACGTTTCAGACAGCATGATCTTTGCCTCCATTATCACGTAATGGTCTATCAATTCGCCGGCTGTGTGCGAGGTGATTTCTTTCGTCACTGCCGAAAGATGCTTGGGAGTGACGCAAAGACGATCGGCATAAAACGCCACACTGCGCTCGCTTCTGAAATTCATGAGCACCTCGAGAATGAATTTTGACACAATCTCCTCTTTTCTGGTGCGTGCTTTCTCCACGCCGTCTTTAGAGACATAGTGCTTTTCCACTATCTCGCACATAAGAGCCTGGATGATGTTGCTGATTTTCGTACGTTTCAGCGGAGAGTGTCCGATATTGAGTTTCTTCTCTATGAGCCTCATGTATTCCTGGATATCCTCCGAGTGCTCATCTGAAAGCTGACTGACCGCCTCGATGGGATTGTGGATTATGAGCGGGAGCAATCCCGATATCTTAGGCATGATGGCCTCTATCATCTCGAGACTGCATCCGATTGACATGATCCTTACCCTGCCGTTAGAGTACAGCGAATGCACATATTGATTCGGATTGAGGAGCATCAGACTGTTCTTGCAGAATCGATATTTCTTCACTCCAATCATCACCTCTCCTTCCCCCTCCAGACATAGGGCTATCGTAAGGCCGAGAACCCTGATTGGAGCCTCTGTCTGATTGATGGTGGTGTCCAATTCATAATACACCACATAATTCTCATCTTCGGAACGGCCCGACCTTCGATTGAAGAAACGCGAGATATCCGAGATGTTGTAAGTGCGGTGGAATTCTGCAGACAAGGGGTCTTTTATCATAATGGATGAGTGTGTTTGGAAATTACAGTTCAAATGAAAGCCTGATATTAAACTGACGTCGTGTCAGATAGTTGGGAACGGCATATTGAATATTGTTCACGTCCGTGACCCAATAATATCCGCTGACATTGGAAATATCGAAGAGGTTGAAGATATCTAACGCAAACGAGATATCCTTGAAATGGCGCCAGAAATTGTAAGGGCGCACTCCCTCTCCCGGCGCGCCCACGAGCCGGTAAGAGAAACCGATATCCACACGCTTATAGGCGGGCGCGCGGAAATAGCTCCTTGAGCGGGCCACATGAGGCGCCGTCATCGTAAGGCCATCGGAGAAAATGCCGCGGAGGGCGAATTTCAACTTTGGAAATTTAGGGAAATAATCCGTGAAAAAAAGAGCCAGCGAATAGCGCTGATCGCTCGGGAGAGGAGTCTTCACCCCGTCGAGTATCTGCGAAGTATTCATCAGCGAGAATGAAATCCACGAATCCGAACCTTCCACAAATTGACCGAACAGTTTCATGTCAAGACCCATGATATGGCCTTTGGAATCGTTCACTCCGGAATATTCCACCTTCAGGTTATCGTATTCGTAAGAAATCAGGCGCGAGAGTGCCTTATAGTATGCCTCGCCGGTAAGTTTGAAGGGGCGGTTCATTGCCCGGAACGTATAGTCAGCTCCGATAATAAACTGCAGGCTTCTGGGCGACTTTATGTCAGGATTGAGCTCGATCACTCCATTGCCGAGCGCGTCTGTCACGGTTTTGCGGTATTCCTTATAGAAAGGAGACTGATAGTAAAGTCCGACCGCTGCCCGGTAGGTTATGCTGTTATTGTCAATGGGAGCGATACTGATATTGGCACGCGGAGAGACGAGAAATTCCCGGTTGAAATCCCAATAAGACATTCGCAGCCCGGCATTGAGCGTGATGAATAGTTTCTTCGTCTCGAAATAAAGCGCGTCTTCGGCAAAGAAGGCGAAGCGATTGGCCTTCATATCCTGCCGCGAGGAAAGGTTATATATAAGGTGCACACCCTCGGGTTGTGTCGGTAGCGAATATCCGGCGGAATCCCTCCATTCCCACTCTTTGGATCGGTCGCGGAAGTTTTCATGCTGCATCGTAAGTCCGTAAGTGATATTGTTATTGCTCACTCTTGTGTTGCCTTTAAGAATTCCCTGCACCACGGAAGCGCGCAGACGATTGCGGGCATGCTCCATATATTTACCCACTCCGATTTCTCCGCCCACGCTTTCATAGCCTGAGGTGCCGGCCTGACTGAGCCAGTATTCACCCGAGATATCGTAACTCACCAGTTCATCGGTGAGGAATCCTGACAAGCCGAGTGAGAAAGACGTCGCCCTGTTCTTCTTGTAGTTGATATTGAATGCCCCGAGAAATGTCTGGAACTTATCCTTTTCCTCTCCATCGAAGAAGACCTTGAATGTCTTCGAGTTTTCCGACGTGCCGAATCTTGTCTCCCTGTCAGCCGGACGGAAATTGTAGGTGTTCAGCGCAATATTACCGAGAACGTTGAACGACAGTTTATCCGAAGCCTTGTAAGTCATATTCGTCTGATAGTCGAAATATGACGGATCATATTCTCCCCGTGTCTCCAGACTGCTTAGCAGGGAATTGTTCTTCTTTAACCGTAGGCCGTGAAGCATCGAGAATTTTCCGGAATTGGTGCCGAGAGCGAGCGTCGCACCCATGAGGCTTCCCGACGCTTTGAGCTAGAAGGCCTCGGGATCCCGATAGGAAATGTCGAGCACCGACGACATTTTGTCGGC
>CAMWXO010000162.1 GCA_947178245.1 uncultured Porphyromonadaceae bacterium | reverse complement strand
GTAAATGGCCGTATATGCTTCGGCGCAGTCCTCGTCGGCGGGATATTCCGATGCGGGAAGCCATAGCTGGCGGTCGCATTCTATGATTATGTCGGCCGAATAGTCGTCGAGCACCGCAGGATGATCATAGACCACATCTTCGATGCGTGCCAGCAGTCCTTCGTCGGTTGCCGGCCATGTCGCTGCGGCGAGCACTCTCGGGGGGCGCCCTGTGAAAAAATCTGGCACGAGCCATGCCCCGAAACCTTGTCGGGATATGTTTACGGCGAGATGCCACTGGCCGGTGTCGATAAGGTCGGCGCGGCTGCCGGAATAGGATGTAGATTCTGTCATAATGCAAAATTAACAATAAATCCGGCTAAAAACAAAGATTCTCTTGTTTGTTTCACTTTTTTTTCTCAATTTTGTATCATGGTTAGTGGTTTTTTCCTGAAAAAGGATGGTATCGACAAGGAGATAGTGCGTCTCACCGTGCCTACGGTGCTCAGCAATATCTCGGTGCCTCTGCTTGCCATGTGCGACACGGCAGTGGCCGGCCACATGGGGAGCGAGAAATACCTCGCCGGCATCGCTATCGGCTCGATGATGATGTCTACAGTGTTCTGGCTGTTCAGCTTTCTGCGAGCCGGCACGTCAGGCCTCACCGCATCGGCTTTCGGGGCTTCCGACCGCGGAAGGATGGCATACGCCCTCATGCGCTCGCTGGCTCTGGGCATAGTGATGGCTCTTGCCGTGGCAGCGTTGCAGACTCCGATTCTCTCGTTGTTTAAACCTGCAGTAGGGGCTACTGAAGCCACATTCTCCCTCGCGGCCCGATATTTCTCCATCGCCATGTGGGGAGCGGTGCCCATGATGGTGCTTACCGCTGTCTCGGGATGGTTTGTGGGTATGCAGTCCACGAAGAGTGCCATGACTGTGAATATCGCCATGAGCGCGCTCAATGTAGCTTTCACATTGCTCCTTGTATATGGCGCGGGTATGGGATATGACGGCATTCCGCTTGGCACCGTGGCGTCCCAGTGGGTGATTTTGATTCCGACCCTGTGGCTCGCGCGCAGACTCAGCCGCCGCAACGGGCTTGCTTTCTCTTTCGATGCCCGGATCTTCTTTGATCCTCAAGAATGGCGCATGATGTTTGGAGTAAATTCCAATCTGTTTTTCCGCTCGGCGTGCCTTATCGCCGTATCCATGTCGATATATACCTTCAGCGCGCGCCTCGGCGATGTGGCGGTCAGCGCTAATGCCGTCATCAACCAGCTGTTTCTTTTCTTCTCCTATTTTATGGATGGCTTCGCCTATACCGGCGAGGCTGTGGTAGGCCGTTGGCATGGTGCGGGCGATTTTGAGATGCTCCGCCGCTACGTGAGGGCCCTGTTGCGATGGAGTGCGGTAGTGACGGTAGTGTTTTCCCTATTCTATCTTGTGGCTCTCCCGGTGCTGACTTCACTCCTCAGCGACTCTGAGGCAGTGGCGGCAAGCGTGGAGGAGTGCAGGATATGGGTGGTGCTGATTCCTATGGCCGGGGCCGCCGCCTTCATCTTCGACGGTTTCTATATAGGACTCACGCGCACGCGCCCTATGCTGATATCGACTCTTTTTGGGGTGGCGCTCTTCCTTACGCTTCTTATATTTGTGGCCCGCAGCCCGTGGATGCTTTGGATGGCCTTCACTTGCTATCTGGCATTGCGGTCGATGATATTGATGATATTGTTTCCCTCCAATCTGAAGAAAACATGATTAAATTTGTGAATGCCAAGCTTAATCTTGGCCTGAATATAGTGCGCCGCCGCGAAGACGGCTATCATGATCTCGAGACTGTATTTTATCCCGTGGGGCTTCACAACGGGACACCGGACAATCCCGAGTCTTTTTGCGATATTCTCGAGATAACGCCTGCTGAGGAGACTACCGATTTTGTGTTTACCGGCCGCAAGGTAGACTGCGAGCTTGAGAAGAATCTCGTGTATAAGGCTTGGAAAATATTCAAGGACAATTATCCTTCCCTGCGACACTATAGGATAGCGCTCGAGAAGCACATACCTGATGGCGCCGGGTTGGGAGGCGGAAGTGCCGATGCCGCTTTCGTGCTTGCCGCCATTAATGAGATTGAAGGTAAGCCGTTTTCAGACGAAGCTCTTGCCGGGATGGCTCTTCGGTTAGGCGCCGACTGCCCGTTTTTTATCTATAATCATCCATGTTTCGCATCAGGGGTGGGGGAGAAGATAGAATCTGTCTCTCTCGACCTGTCGGGATGGTGGTGCCTGCTTGTCAAGCCTGATATCCATATCTCTACCAAAGAGGCTTTTGCCGGAATCAGTCCGTGCATTCCCTCTGAAAATCTGAAGAAAATTATTGATGAGCCCGTGGAGAAGTGGCAGGGAAGGATGATCAATGATTTCGAAGGCTCGCTTTTCCCCTCACATCCTGTTCTTGCCGGAATCAAGACATCATTGCTTGAATCGGGAGCGGCATACTCCGCCATGTCCGGATCCGGCTCCACCGTGTTCGGCCTCTATCCCTCAAGGGAAAAGGCTGTGGAGGCATCCGGTATGTTTAAGGGGCATTTTGTGGCGGTCTGCATGTTGTAGGCAAAAAAAATACAGCTACTTTCCCAAGCAACTGTAAATTGAAAGTTTTCCATAATACTTTCGAACTAACCTAACATCATGAAACGATTTTATCTATTAAACAAACGGGAATAGAAAAGGTTTAATCGAAAATGAAAAATTTTTCCGATGTGAGGAATATTTATTGGATATGATGCATAAATTTTTAAAGACCATACTTTTAGTAGGAGGTTTATCTTTCTTTCCTGCCGTGTCTGTGTCTGAGACCCTCATAATAGAGCGCCCGATCAGCGAGATGGAATTCGCCGACCGCACAGATATCTCGGAAGTTATCTTCAGAGAGGGGAGCGGCAATACTGAGATTCCGGATTATGCGTTTCTCGGTTGCTCGGCACTGAAGAAAGTCATCCTGTCGCCCGACGTGAGAAAGATCGGATTTCAGGCTTTCAGCGAGTGCTCGTCTCTCGAGAGGGTTGAGATGCCTGATTCGCTCGAAGATATAGGAAGCAATGCTTTCGCTTACTGCTCACGTCTTGACAGTATCAGATTTCCTGCAGCTTTAAGACACATTGGCCATAATGCCTTCTCGTTCTGCTCATCTCTGCAGGAGGCCTATCTGCCCGATTCCCTCCTTGAGATTGAATCATACGCCTTTTCAGATTGCGGATCGCTCAGAAAAGTGCGTCTTCCCGATAATGCCGCTATGCTCGGCGAACTTCTTATGAACTGCTGTGACTCATTGGTTGAGATCATAGAGCCTTCAGTAGAGGTGCCCCCTATAGATTGCGGGAGTTTTATTTTCGATCCCGAAGACGAGGCTGCCTATATAAGGTGTGTCCTTATCGTTCCGGAAGAATCATTGAATGATTACGATGTTTCAAAATCATGGCAAGGATTTAATAAAATCGCAATAAAAGGCGATGAACCGGGCCACCGTTAATGATGTTTAAGAGATATAAAG
>CAMWXO010000161.1 GCA_947178245.1 uncultured Porphyromonadaceae bacterium | reverse complement strand
ACCATATCCGACGCCTTGGGATTTATACCTTCAAGCCAGTGGAAGCGCTCATCTTTCAGAACCTGCTTCGATTTCTCGGCACCATCACCCATGAAGTAAACTTTTCTCTCTTTCGGCAGACTTTCAAAACTGTCTTCAGAAAGAATCATCGGTGTCGGCGAGATTAGGGCATCGAGTCTGAAATCGTAGGCAGCGGTATAGACCTCCATACGGCGCGCGTCGATCATTGGCACGAGAATTTCATCGCCTTCCCACTCGATATTCCGGAACATGGCTTTCACTGCAAGCAGCTGAAGCGTGGACACGCCTATCAGGGGGACATCAAGCGAGAAGCACAGACCCTTGGCCATCGAAAGGCCGATGCGGAGACCCGTATAACTTCCCGGCCCCATGCTCACAGCCACCGCATCTATCTTCCACTCGCGGCGGCGAGCCTCATCGACACAATACTTCACAAACGGGCCTATCACACGGGCATGATTCATCTCTACGTCGTCTTCACGGATCACCTCAGCAAGGCCCTCATGGATGAGCGCCACGCTGCAGAATTTTCCTGAAGTCTCTATGCTTAATATCGTACTCATTTCTTTCTGTAGTGTTCAAAAATCTGATCGGCACACCGCATTCCATCGACGGCGGCAGACACTATACCCCCGGCATAGCCGGCACCCTCTCCTGCCGGATAGAGCCCCTCGATGTCTGTGTGGCAAAGAGTTTCCTTATCACGTGGAATCCTTACGGGGCTTGAAGTCCTCGATTCGAGCCCGATGAGGATGGCGTCGTTGGTGAGAAAGCCTTTCGCTTTCTTTCCGAACTCGAGAAAACCTTTCTGAAGCCTCCCTGCTATGAACGGAGGAAGAAGCTCGTCAAGCCGGGCTTCATAAAGGCCGGGAAGATAACTTGACGGCGGAAGATTAGCTGACTGACGGCCTTCTACGAAATCCTTCATCCTCTGAGCCGGAGCCACGATGCTATCGCCGGCCTCCCGATAGAACTTCTTCTCGAGATCCTCCACGAAATCAAGCAGCCGGAAAACTCCATTTCCTGCATATTCAGGGAAATCTTCAGGATGAATCTCCACCACCATGCCGGAATTAGACCATATACTGCTGCGTTTTGAAGCCGACATGCCGTTTACCACAAGCTCACCGTCGGCGCTGGCGGCAGGCACCACCACTCCCCCGGGACACATGCAGAAGCTATAGACACCACGGCCGTCGATCTGCGTCACGAAACTGTATTCCGCAGGAGGCAGCCATCTGCCGCGTCCATGAGCATTATGATACTGAATCGAGTCAATCAGGCGCTGAGGATGCTCGAGACGCACTCCGACGGCAAGACCTTTTGCCTCGAGACGTATGCCGTCGGCGTCAAGGTTCCGATACACGTCGCGTGCCGAATGTCCTGTGGCGAGAATCACGGCGTCGCCATACACTTTGCCTCCATCTGCAGTCTCCACTCCCCTTACCCGGCCGTCTTCAATGATAAGGCGCTCGAACTTCGTGTTGAAACGCACCTCTCCGCCATGTTCGATAATGGCAAGGCGGATATTCTTCATGATCTGAGGAAGTCTGTCACTGCCGATATGCGGATGAGCGTCGATAAGTATGCGTTCATCAGCACCGTGCTGCACCAGCAGCGAGAGGACATCGCCCGTATTGCCGCGTTTTTTGCTCCTCGTATAGAGTTTTCCGTCAGAGAAAGTTCCCGCTCCACCCTCACCGAAGCAATAGTTTGACTCCGGGTCTACTTTCTTCTCGCGGTTGAGGGCGGCTATATCAAGACGCCTCGCATCCACATCCTTGCCACGCTCGAGCACCACGGGGCGCATTCCCAGTTTCAGGCACTCGAGTGCCGCGAAGAGTCCGGCGGGGCCGGCTCCGACAATGACAACGGTGACAGCCGCATCCCTCACGTCTTGAAAACGT
Organism: uncultured Porphyromonadaceae bacterium; assembly: GCA_947178245.1. Lineage (GTDB taxonomy): Bacteria > Bacteroidota > Bacteroidia > Bacteroidales > Muribaculaceae > Lepagella. Next base: position 1,605 of record CAMWXO010000161.1, on the reverse strand, counting down.
ACGGGATTATAGCCGGACGGCACCTCCTTGTCGCTCCCGGTTGCCACCCTGACGGTAAGATTGACAATGATATCACGTTTGCGGGCATCTATGGAGCGGCGAACGACCTTCCAGTCGTTAACTTTTCCTCCGGCCATACCCGCCACCTTCTTCTGAAGCAGAGCGGGAGTCTCGGCCACTTCGGGCGAAACACGCAGCGATATGTCTTCTATCATCTCTAATCAAGTATTCTTTCTGCAACAAACGGGCTGCACAAACGTTTTCACTACAAAATTAATAAATATTTTTGGCACTTCATAAAAAATACGTAATTTTGTAGCGTATGAAAGAAAATGATACCATCGGCTGCCTCTTCGACCTCGACGGAGTGCTCGTGGACAGCGAAAGAATTTATACCAAGATCTGGGAGTCGATCGAGAAGCAGTGGCCCACAGGGGTGGAGAATTTCGCCTACAAGATAAAGGGTACCACACTCGAAGACATCCTCACCCGCTACTTTCCGGAAGAAATCCGCGGAAAAGTGACGGAAGAACTCATACGCCTGGAGGGAATGATGATCTACGGGCCTCTTCCGGGTGCAGTGGAATTTCTCGACAAACTGAGGGAAAGAAATATTCCCGTGGCTCTTGTCACGAGCAGCAATAATCTGAAGATGGAACATTTATGGCAAGACATGCCAGACTTTAGAAGCAGATTCAACCTCATCATCACAGGCGATGTAGTGACCAATTCCAAACCTGATCCTGAAGGCTATCTGAAAGCGGCCGGCGGTCTCGGTGTGAAGCCGCAGCGATGCGCCGTATTTGAAGATTCGCTTCAGGGTGTGAAAGCCGGCCGGGCCGCCGGAGCATTCGTGGTGGGAGTAGCAGGCACACTGAAGGCCGAGGATATAGCCCCTTATTGCGATATAGTGGTGAATGCCGTGGCCGAAGTGGATGTGGACTTTCTTGTAAAGACTTTGAAATCAAGAGGCTGACTTCGCCATGAATAATTTCGAGCCACTTGCCGAAAGGCTGCGTCCGCGCACACTCGATGAATATATCGGGCAGAAACACCTGGTGGGAGAAGGCGGCATCATCCGCAACATGATCACCACGGGCAAGATCAATTCCTTTATACTCTGGGGCCCTCCGGGAGTAGGCAAGACCACCCTCGCCCGCATCATCGCAAACACTATTGATGCCAGATTCTACACCCTGAGCGCCGTCACTTCGGGAGTGAAGGAAGTGAGAGACGTGCTGGAGAAATGCAGTCGTGAGGCAAGCAGCGTATTCGCTCAGGGACGCCCTATTCTCTTCATAGACGAAATACACCGCTTCAACAAGGCCCAGCAGGATTCCCTGCTCGGTGCTGTGGAGAAGGGAATCGTGACACTGATAGGAGCCACTACGGAGAATCCTTCGTTTGAAGTAATACGCCCTCTGCTGAGCCGCGCCCAGGTCTACACCCTGAAGCCGCTTGAAGAGGAAGACCTGCAGACGCTTCTCGACCGGGCTCTGAAGCATGACAGAATCCTCTCGAAGAGAGAGGTGGATGTGAAATCAACCAAAGCGCTCTTCCGGTTTGCCGGAGGCGATGCCCGAAAACTGCTCAACATCCTCGATC
>CAMWXO010000160.1 GCA_947178245.1 uncultured Porphyromonadaceae bacterium | reverse complement strand
GTACCATTCACCACTGTCTCCTGCGCCGTTAGCGCGAAAGACACAAAGATGCAGACTGCGGCCATGAGGACGCGGCTGAATCCTTGCACTCGTTTCAATAATGACAAAACTTGTTTGTTTTCGTCTTTCATGATGAATTGAATGGTTTAGTTGTAAAATTGTTGGTTGATTATTAATGCGTTAGGTTGGTTTTGACCACGTCGGCAAGGGGCTGCTTTACGTAGCCCTTGGAGGCGAAAACTGCTATTAACGCCTCTTTTTACCGCCAATTTTGGTCAATTATCTGCAAAGATAAGAATAATTTTTTTAAAATTTACACACCTGAGCCAATTTTTTTTCGACTTTAACACTTTTACATATTTTATCAGGTTGTTTAGATGGTTTAAAAGGTTTAGTGGGTTTAAAGTCCTTAAAGACTCTAAAGTCCTTATCCCACTTAACCCAAAATAAAAGGAATCCGGAGACGATGCCATTCATCGATTCCGGATTCCGATTTCTTACATGTATTCAGGTCGGGGTCACTCCCACTCTATGGTTGCCGGCGGCTTTGAGGAGATGTCGTAGACTACGCGGTTGATGCCGCGCACCTTATTTATGATTTCGTTGCTGACTTTGGCGAGGAACTCGTAGGGGAGATGCACCCAGTCGGCGGTCATGCCGTCGGTCGAGATCACCGCGCGCAGCGCGCAGCAGCGCTCGTAGGTGCGCTCGTCGCCCATCACTCCCACGCTCTGCACAGGCAGAAGGATTGCGCCTGCCTGCCACACCTGATCGTAGAGGCCGGCTTCGCGCAGGTTAGAGATGAAGATGTCGTCGGCCTGCTGAAGCACATGCACTTTCTCAGCGGTGACCTCTCCGAGAATGCGGATGCCGAGGCCGGGGCCCGGGAAGGGATGACGGCCGAGAAGCTGCGGATCGATGCCGAGGGCTTTTCCCACGCGGCGCACCTCATCCTTGAAGAGAAGACGCAGGGGCTCCACCACCTTGAGATTCATCTTCTCGGGAAGACCGCCCACATTATGGTGAGACTTGATGGTGCAGCTCGGCCCGTTGACGCTCACGCTTTCGATCACGTCGGGATAGATGGTGCCCTGTGCGAGCCAGCGGGCACCGTTGAATTTCTGTGCTTCCTCATTGAACACCTCCACGAAGTCGCGGCCGATGATCTTGCGCTTCTGTTCGGGGTCTGTCACTCCGGCGAGGTCGGTGTAGAAACGTTCGCTGGCGTCTACGCCCTTCACGTTCAGGCCCATGCCCTTGTATTGCTCGAGCACGCCTTCAAACTCGTTGAGGCGCAGCAGGCCGTTGTTCACGAAGATACACTGCAGGTTGTGGCCGATGGCCTTGTTGAGCAGCACGGCTGCTACCGTCGAGTCCACTCCACCCGAGAGGCCGAGTATCACCTGGTCGTCGCCTATCTTGGCTTTGAGTTCTGCCACTGTGGTCTCGATAAATGAATCGGGACTCCATGTGCCGGAACATCCGCAGATGCCGATAACATAGTTGCGGAGCAGTTGGGTGCCGTCGGTGGAGTGATACACTTCGGGATGGAACTGTATGCCCCATGTCTGCTCGCCCTCCACATGATAAGCCGCTACCTTGACATTCTCGGTGCTGCCGATGATGTGGAATGAGGATGGAATATCGGTGATGGTGTCGCCGTGGCTCATCCATACCTGGGTGGGAGAGGGCAAACCCTGCATGAGAGGATCATTGCTGTCTACTACGGTTAGCATCGCCCGTCCGTATTCGCGGCTCGGGGCGCCCTTCACGGTGCCTCCCGCATAGTTGGCGAGCAACTGGGCACCATAGCACACGCCGAGCAGCGGCAGTTTGCCGCGGAAGGTATCGAGCGATGGTTTCGGGGCCTCCGGGTCATTGACCGAGTACGGGCTGCCCGAAAGGATCACACCCTTCACGTCGGCGTCGATCTCCGGAACGTGGTGGAAAGGGTGGATCTCGCAATATACGTTGAGCTCGCGTATTCTGCGTGCTATCAACTGTGTATATTGAGAGCCAAAATCTAATATCAGTATCTTTTCCAAACTGGTTTATTTGTTTTAAGAAGTTTAAATGTTTAAGAAGTTTAAATGGAAGTGAGAAATAAATTGATGAATTTTCGTAGGTACGTGCTGTTCGTGCGTCCTCCTGAAATCGGAACCTGAGGACGCTTGAACCAAGCGTCCCTATAAAATATATTATAATTCAAATAGTTCCGCGCAAGTTAAAGCAATTCTCAATTCTCAATTCACAATTCTCAATTAATAAATCAGTTTCCTCTTGTATAATTGGGTGCTTCTTTCGTGATAGTCACGTCATGGGGGTGATTCTCAACCACACCGGCAGCAGTAATCTTCACGAACTTCGCATCGTGAAGATGATCGATGTCGGGGGCTCCCACATATCCCATTCCGCTTCTCAGACCTCCTACGAGCTGATAGATGGTCTCGCTGAGAGTTCCCTTATAAGGCACGCGGGCCTCGATGCCTTCCGGCACGAACTTGCTGCTGTCGGTCTTCTCGCTCTGGAAATAGCGGTCTTTCGATCCGGCCTGCATTGCGGAGATGGAGCCCATGCCGCGGTAAGACTTGAATTTACGTCCGTTATATATGATGGTCTCACCCGGAGACTCTTCCACACCGGCAAACATTGAACCCATCATCACGCTGTCGCCGCCGGCTGCGAGGGCTTTCACCACGTCGCCAGAATAGCGCAGGCCTCCGTCGGCGATCACGGGCACGTTGAGTGCGTGTGCAGCTTTCGCCGCGTTGAAGATGGCGGTGAGCTGGGGCACTCCCACTCCGGCCACGATGCGGGTGGTGCAGATGGAGCCCGGGCCGATGCCTACCTTGATGCCGTCGGCACCGTTCTCTATAAGGTATTTGGCGGCTTCCGCAGTAGCGATATTGCCCACCACCACGTCAAGCTCCGGATAGGCGGCTTTCACTTTCCTGAGCGTATTGACCACGTTCTGGCTGTGTCCGTGGGCTGTGTCGATGACCACGGCGTCAGCACTTGCCTCCACGAGAGCCTTCACGCGATCGAGAGTGTCGGAAGTCACTCCCACTCCTGCTGCCACCCTGAGGCGACCTTTGGAATCTTTGCAGGCATTGGGATAGTCTTTGATCTTGGTTATGTCGCGGTATGTGATGAGGCCGACGAGCTTGCCGTTCTTGTCTACAACGGGAAGTTTCTCGATCTTATGCTTCAGAAGGATCTCGGATGCTTCGGAGAGGCTCGGATTGTCGGTGGTGATGAGGTTTTCCTTCGTCATCACGTCTTTGATGAGCATATCCATGTCTTTCTGGAAGCGAAGGTCGCGGTTTGTCACGATGCCCTCGAGTTTTCCGTCTTCGTCCACTACCGGAATACCGCCGATATGGTTGTCGTGCATAAGTTTGAGTGCATCGCCTACGGTCTGGTCTCCCTTAATGGTCACGGGGTCGTAGATCATGCCGCTTTCCGCTCTTTTCACACGACGCACCTGATCTGCCTGAGCCTGAATGCTCATGTTCTTGTGGATCACTCCTATAC
>CAMWXO010000159.1 GCA_947178245.1 uncultured Porphyromonadaceae bacterium | reverse complement strand
GTACTACACCGCAAAATTATAATAAAAATTTGAAACTCCCAAATTTCTTTCACTTTTTTTTCACATTTTTTTCTGAGAATAGTAAAATTTACTACTTTTGCATGGCTTGACATCCACTGCTCGGTCAAGCCCGGATGAAATGAAAAGAATAGGAATACTTAGTGACACCCACGGGTGCTGGGACGACCGCTATGCGGCGTATTTCAGCGACTGCGACGAAATCTGGCATGCCGGCGACATCGGTGATTACTCTATAATAGAGCGTCTTCAGGATATCGTTCCGGTCGTCAGGGCCGTTGCGGGCAATATTGATCACGGCATGGTGCGCCGTAAGTGCAAGGAACTTGAGATTTTTCAGGTGGAGGGCGTAAAGGTGCTTCTCACCCATATCGGCGGATATCCCGGAAAATGGAGCAAGGGAATGAAGCAGCTTCTGAAAGACAATGAAATCCGGCTGATGGTAGACGGCCACAGCCATATATTGAAGGTGATGTATGACGATCAGCTCGGTCTGCTGCACATCAATCCCGGAGCGGCCGGGCTGTTTGGCTGGCACTCCGTGCGTACTCTCGTGAGGCTCGTAATCGATGGCGAGGATATGCGCGACTGCGAGGTCATAGAGCTTTCCAAGAATGGTTGAGAGTCATCAAGTCTGTTGGGAAAGTCCGTTTGAGTCATGAAAATACTCAGAAGTAAGTATTGACTCGCAAGGCAATTTTTAGTAATTTTGCAGATAATTTAGAATCATTCTATTTAAATTGTAGGATTCTTGCAAAATTAGAGATGAGATTAGTAGATCTGCAGCCGGGTCAGACCGGTGTAATTACAAAGATACTCGGTCACGGTGCTTTCCGCAAGAGAGTTATGGAGATGGGCTTCGTGAGGGGGAGGGAAGTGACTTGCGTCCTCAACGCTCCGCTCATGGATCCTGTGAAATACGCTCTGATGGATTATGAAGTCTCCCTACGCCGCAACGAGGCATCCATGATCGAGATAATGCCTGAGAATGAATGGCATGATCACGAGCAGGATGCGGAAAAAGCCGAGAAGAAAGCTACAGCGAGGCATGACGAGGACTCATCTCATGCAGTGCGCCACGACAAGATCATCAATGTGGCGCTTCTCGGAAATCCGAATTGCGGAAAGACTTCGCTGTTCAATATCGTGAGCGGAGCCAACGAGCATGTCGGTAATTACGCAGGAGTGACGGTAGACGCCAAGTCGGGCCATATCAACTACAAGGGCTACCGAATAAATGTGGTGGATCTGCCAGGCACTTACTCACTCTCAGCCTACAGCCCCGAAGAGAAGTATGTGGTGAGATATCTCAGGCAGGAGACTCCCGACGTGATGATAAACGTGATAGTGGCCTCTAACCTTGAGCGCAATCTTTATCTCACCACCGAACTCATCGATATGAACCGCCCGATGGTGATAGCGCTCAACATGTATGACGAGCTTCAGACGTCAGGGGCGACTCTCCGCTATAAGGAATTGGGCGCCATGCTCCGTGTTCCTGTGGTGCCTACGGTGGCTTCTGCCGGAAAGGGCGTGGACGAACTTCTCGACACCGTCATTGAAGTATATGAGATGCGGCAGCCCGATCTCAGGCATATACATGTGCGCATGAGTCCGGAGATAGAGTCGGCTGTCGATGTGCTGCGCGCTGATATCAAAGAGGAAAAGAAACTCACACCGCATTTCGCCACAAGATATCTGGCCATCAAGCTTCTTGAGGGTGACCCGGAGGCCGAGTCTCTGATTGAGGGAGCGGAAAACCGTGAGAAGATCTTGCACGACAGGGATCTGATGGCTGCCAAGGTTGAGAAGGAAACCAATGAGGATGTGCAGACCGCTATAGCGGCAAACAAATACGGATTCATACAGGGTGCTCTTGCCGAGACCCTCGATGGCGATCTGATTCATGACGAGAAATCCACGAAGATAATCGATGCTCTGGTCACAAATCGCCTTTTCGGCTTCCCCATATTCCTCGCCGCCATGTTCCTGATGTTCTGGTGCACGTTCCAGCTCGGTTCCTATCCTATGGAGTGGATCGAGAATCTTGTGGCCTGGCTCTCGCGTTTAGTGTCGGGCTATATGCCGGATGGGCCCCTGAAGGATCTCCTGCTCGACGGCATCATCGGGGGAGTGGGAGGCGTGATAGTCTTTCTACCGAATATCCTGATTCTCTATTTCTTCATCTCGTTTATGGAAGATTCGGGCTATATGGCCCGCGTAGCGTTCATCATGGACCGGATGATGCACAAGATGGGGCTGCACGGCAAGAGTTTTATACCTCTCGTGGCGGGCTTCGGATGCAATGTGCCCGCAGTGATGGCCACACGCATCATCGAGAGCCGTTCGAGCCGACTTATCACTATTCTTATTCTGCCCTTCATGTCCTGCTCGGCGAGGCTTCCTATCTATGTGCTTCTGGTGGGCGCGTTCTTCCCGGCGCATGGAGCGCTCGCATTCTTCGGCCTCTATCTGCTGGGAATAGTAGTGGCCATACTCACGGCTAAACTGCTGCGTCGCTTCTGGTTCAAGGCTGACGAGACTCCTTTCGTGATGGAACTTCCTCCCTATCGTGTGCCGGCTTTCAAATCAGTGGTGCGCAATATGTGGAGCAAAGCCAAACAGTACCTTCAGAAGATGGGTGGCCTCATCCTGGTGGCTTCCATCGTGATCTGGGCTCTCTCTTATTTTCCGCGATATGATTTCAACGACGTGCCCGAGAGCTATATCGCGTCGGCTGTTGCCGAGATGCCTGAGGAATCCCGCGAGGGGCGCTCCATTCAGGAACTTAATATGCTCGCACTGGAAACATATCAGCAGGAGCATTCGGTGCTTGGCACGATCGGAAAGTTTTGTGAGCCGGTGGTGCGTCCGCTCGATCTCGGCTGGAAGGCATGCGTGGCCCTCATTGCGGGAATGCCGGCCAAAGAAGTTGTGGTCTCCACGCTCGGAGTCCTCTATGTTGGCGACGATGATGCCCATGCCTTAAGCGAGCGGCTGAAGACTCCTTCGCCGCTCACGGGAGAGGCTCCGTTTAATCCTGCCTCCGCCATAGCCTTCCTTGTATTCGTATTGCTCTATTTCCCCTGCATAGCCACCCTCGTGGCTATAGTGAGGGAGACAGGCAACTGGAAATACGGTCTTTTCTCGCTCTTCTATAATACAGGTCTTGCCTGGATTATGGCAGCCCTGGCTTATCAGATAGCGAGTCTCTTCTGAAGTGTCAGCGCTCGGGCCTCATGAGTGGCAGGCCCGATTCTTCGAGTGTGAAGTTGATGAAGTCGTTGAGCCGCTTTATCTGTTTCAGCATCGGCAGAAGCCGCTCAATGAAGTCCGGCTCATCGAAGAATGAATCGGGAAGCGACTTCATCACTCCGAAATCTTTCGGACGCACATAGTCTATGTATTCCCAGTCGCGGCTGAAACCTTTAGGGGCTGTCTTGAGCGGGTTGCTGCCAACGACGGGGAAAAACTCCTTGAATTCCGGTGACTCCACGATCTCGAGATACTCATCTATGTTGTCGCGGATATCGTTGCGTATTGC
>CAMWXO010000158.1 GCA_947178245.1 uncultured Porphyromonadaceae bacterium | reverse complement strand
CTATAACCTTATAATTTTTTTCAATGAAAAAATCTTTACTTCTTGGCGCTGCCCTCTGCATGGCAGCCGGCGCTATGGCGCAGATCGCTCCCGGCGAGTATTATGTTAAAAATGTCGAGACCGGCATGTTCCTCAACGAGGGCTTCTCCTGGGGCACTCTCGCTGTTGTGAAAGATTATCCCTGTGCTTTCGAGGTGACAGCCACTTCTGATGCCGGCTATGTATTCAAATCACGCTACGGCTATTTCAAGCCTGAGAACGGCGAGTATTACATGGATGGCAACAGCGAGGTGACTACCTATCTCGAGAAAGCCGGTGACTACTATTACCTGAAGACCGGAGGCCAGTACATGACCCTCAATGAGGAGAAAGACTACCTCACCGACGGATGGCTCCAGAGCCTCAACATGTGCGAGACAATCCTCTGGACAGTGAATCAGGCAGCCGAGCCCAACGGCAACAAATCTACATGGCAGGTGCTCAGCCGTGCCGAGATGGTGGCAGCCCTCGCAGCAGCTACTCCCCAGAATCCCGTGCAGTCTGCGTTCTATCTCAAGGCCGGACAGATTGAAGTAAACGCCAATAACAATATTTCTTCCTGGCACTACGTTAAGAATAATGAACCCTCTGAGATTGTTCTCCCCGACGGCGGCTGGTTCGGCCACGGCGAATGGAGCAACAAGACCACTTACGCATGGTGTGAGAACGATGCAGCTCCCGAAGATTGCACCGACGTGGTGAGCCAGGAGGTCGAGGGTATGGTGCCCGGATTTTATAAGGTATCCTATCGTGCCGTCAACCAGAGCAACGGTGGCGAGACTCCGCTCGTGATCAAATTCAACGACACTGACGCAGCACCCACCGACTGGGCTGAAAGCGACCTCTGGTATGCTTCCGCACAGGACACTATGGCTCACAACGTGGAGACAGCCGAGTTTGAGGTGAAAGCCGACGGCAAGCTCTCCCTCCGCATGGAGAAGACCTCCAAGGCAGGTATGCAGAACCGTTTCGCCTTCAAGAGCTTCGCGCTCTACTACATCGGCACATCTTCTACCGGTGTGGCAAATATCGACGCCGACGAGAATGCGCCTGTTGAATATTTCAATCTCCAGGGTATGCGCGTGGCCAATCCCGAGAAGGGTATCTTCATCAAGCGTCAGGGCAACAAAGCCACTAAGGTGGTGCTCTAATGCTGATATCAGTCAGAGACTTCTTTTATCATAATAAGTAGGTTCTGCCTAAGGCAGATAAGCAAGAGTAACTCAACTGAACCAATACGTAATTTTGATTCTCGTGACGGGATGAAGCCGTGAGGCCTCGTCCCGTTTTGTGTTAATATAAAACCGACAACGATGGAAACAGACAATAGCATAAAGGGGCGCTTCGCCCCCTCACCCACGGGACGCATGCATTTAGGCAATGTCTTCGCTGCTCTTATCTCCTGGCTTTCCGCGAAGAAGCAGGGGGGAAAGTGGGTGCTTCGTATCGAAGACCTCGATCCGCAACGTTCCCGTACGGAATATGCACGGCAGATCGAGGACGACCTTCAGTGGCTCGGGCTTGATTGGGACGAAGGGGGTCTCGACGACCGTGGACCGGATGGACCATATCGTCAGAGTCTGCGCGGCGAAATCTATGAAGAGGCTCTGGAGAAGCTGAAAGCCACCGGCCTCACATACCCATGCTATTGCACACGGGCCGATATCATGGCTACACAGGCACCTCACGAGAGCGACGGACGGATAGTATATGCCGGCACATGCCGCCCGCCGCGCCTACAGAATAAGGGCATTTCCGGTTGCCCTGCCGGAGCTTCCCTGGCAGAAAGGAGCGAGCGGGCAACCCGCCTTTGGGTACCTGACGAGACAATCCGATTCACCGACCGCCTATACGGGACACAGAATGTGAATCTTGCCGAGCATTGCGGCGACTTCATACTCCGGCGGGCCGACGGAGCCTGGGCCTATCAGTTGGCTGTGGTGGTCGACGATGCCGCCATGGGGATAACGGAGGTGGTGCGCGGCAGCGACCTTCTCCTCTCGTCGGCGCAGCAGATCTATCTTTACCGTCTGCTCGGCTTGCCCGCTCCCGAGTTTGCCCATGTGCCTCTCCTGTGCAATGCCGAAGGGCGACGTCTCTCGAAACGCGATCTCTCGATGAGCATGGAGGAGATACGCAAGGAGGCCTCGCCGAGCCACGTCGTAGGCTATCTCGCATATGTGGCCGGGCTGCTTCCCGAGCCCTTCCCCATCAGTGCCGAGGGGCTTCTTCAGCTCTTCTCATGGTCGGCCATACCGCGCAAAGAGGTGCTGACGGTAGATAATTGAATACTTATCACCCTAAAATAACCCTATTTACATTTTTCTCCACCTTTTTGCACATTTTATCCACCCGTATTTAGAATAATTTTGAGTAAATTTGCATCTCCACAAGTCATCACTCCCCCTCTTCGCGGGGAAGTAGATGGCTTCTCTAACGAAAAACTCGACACATATTCCACATCATGAAAAAAGCTATTCTTTCGGCTCTGCTCGCTCTCGGCGCCCTTGCTCCGGCCTCGGCCGCCGTCAACCGCCTCGTTGTGGAGCCAAACGCAAAAGGGGCCCCCATCGCTCCCACCATGTATGGTCTCTTCTTTGAAGATATCAACTATGCCGCCGACGGCGGTATCTATGCCGAAAAAATCAAGAACCGTTCGTTCGACTTCACTCAGCCTCTCACGGGCTGGACAGCCTTCGGGAAAGTGGAGGTGCGCAACGACGGCCCCTTTGAGCGTAATCCCAACTATGTGCGCCTCTCCCCTGCCGGACATACAGATAAATGGACCGGCCTTGACAATGAGGGATTCTTCGGAGTCAGCTTCGAGAAAGGGAAAGACTATCGCTTCTCGGTATGGGCCCGTGTGCCCGACGGAGGCACATCGAAAGTGCGCGTTGAGCTCGAAGACCCTGCCACCATGGGTGAGGGTCAGGATAAATGCGCTCAGGAATTCGAGGTGAAGGGTAAGGAATGGAAGAAATATACCGTCACACTCAAGCCCAACGAAACCGTATATAAAGGTAAGTTGAGAGTGTTCCTCTGCAAGCCGGAGACCACCGTCGACCTCGAGCACCTCTCACTCTTCCCCACCGACACCTGGAAGGGACGCGAGAACGGCCTGCGCGCCGACCTCGTGCAGAAACTCGCCGACCTCAAGCCGGGAGTATTCCGTTTCCCGGGCGGATGTATCGTTGAGGGCACCGACATGGACACACGCTACCAGTGGAAAGAGACAGTGGGCCCGGTTGAGAACCGTCCCGTCAACGAGAACCGCTGGCACTATACCTTCCGCCACCGCTTCTTCCCCGACTATTTCCAGAGCTACGGACTCGGTTTCTATGAATACTTCCTTCTCAGCGAAGATATAGGCGCCGAGCCCCTCCCGATTCTCAACGTAGGCCTCGTATGCCAATATCAGAACCACGACGAGAGCGCCCACGCCCAGATGGATGAGCTGCAGCCCTTCATCGACGATGTGCTCGACCTTATCGAATTTGCCAACGGCCCTGTCACATCCGAATGGGGTAAACTGCGTGCCGAGATGGGTCACCCTGAGC
>CAMWXO010000157.1 GCA_947178245.1 uncultured Porphyromonadaceae bacterium | reverse complement strand
CTCTTCATTGAGCGCAGCATGTGTCTGCTGAGTGATTTTCCCCACCACGGGATAGTTATGTTTCCCGTCGCGCACCTTATTTATGTCATAAAGTTCGAGAATATATGGCAGCATGGAGTCTTTATCACGTCCGAACAGATCGATCACCGGCCGCTCATGCTTTCCCGATATCTCTTTCTCCGGCAGAGCATCGAAGATGTTGGCATACAGCCACAGCTGCAGCAGGTTTTTCCCGGTGTACTCCCCCTGAAAGACACCGGCCATGGATACGGCATCGGCATGAATGGTTCCGGTCTTGTAGTCCACAATTCTGAGAGGAGGGGCAGATGATCCGGACGAAGACAGATCTGAGCTGTCAAGACGGTCGATGGCGAAACGCATATTGACGTTTCCGCCATCGCGCATCCTCACCGCCACATTGCCTTCTATCTCCACTCCGTAGAGCCGGAAGGGTGCCTGCTTCAGGTCGAATTCAAGAACGTTGATGATCTGCTTGCGCAAAACCTTAGCCACATATTCCGACGAACCCTGCAGGGGTTCATCCTTTGCGGTTTCGGGCAGATGGAAATGTAGGAGGTTCACGCCTTCCCTTATCAACCTATCGATTCCCGCTACATCCTGAATCGCTTCATTTATGTATTCGGCATCTATTATCACCGGATGCGTAAGATATTTTTTCCTCTTTCCTTCGGGCAGGTAGATGTGTTCCATCACATAGTGCACTATATTGCCCTGAGTCATGGAATCAATATATTCCGAAGACTCCTCATCGTCGCGTATGCGCAGTATGTGTCTGAAATAAAACTGCATCTGGCAAGAGGCGTAGCAAGTCAATGCCGTGGCCGAGAGATTCCGCCCGTCTTCGCCGGGATCGCGGAAAAGGGCAAGAGCAGTCATGATGTCTTCATCATTCTCCTTATTGATCTCTGTGGGCTTCAGATCAGACTTTGCTATCACGAAATTCCGGCTCTCCATCTTCAGCGTGCGCGCCGCATAGAGATATTTCAACTGCAGAACGTAGCGCGAGACGTCTCCGCTCCTCATGCCGTCGGAAGAGCGGGAGTCGTAAAGAAGCACCACCTCCTTCGCTCTTGCTATCATCCTGAAGAAATAATAAGCGAAGAGTGATTCGGCATAATTCACAGGCGGCAAACCGTAGGCCTGCCTGAGGGAGTCGGATATGAAGGTGCGGCTTCGCCGGCGGGCCGGCATTATGCGCTCGTTGAGCGAAGGGATGATGATGCGTTCGAAATCGAGTGCGCGGGTCTCGAGCAGCCCCATCACCTGAAGGCCTACGAGCGGCTGACCTTCAAATGTGACGGTCTCACCCGCTATCAGCCTTTCGGTGAGCGCCAGGAATGTACGCCACTCCATATCAATGCCGTATTCGCCTGAGATGTCGCTCATTCGAGTCAGCGCAAGCCTATAGACGTCGATAGTGGCTTTGTCCACGTTGCTCTTCACCATGTTCACGCCGCCGACCTCGAGACCATTCCTGATTCGTTCAAGAATCTTGTCGAGCCATTCCATAGCGGGAGCTGCACCTTCATCATCGGCAAAGGGCCGGAACAGTTCTTTCATCAGAGGGCACACGTCATCCAGTTCGTCTACATCCACCACGGCGCGGTGACGGGTCTTTATCCACTCCTTGACGCGTTCCACTCCGTTCCCGAACAAAACCTGACTGAACGGATGAGACAACACACCCTCGAGATCTTTGTAATAGTAACCGGTCTTTCCCTTATACTTGCGTCTGCTTCCCTGCAGCCGTCTCAGAAGAGACACGTATGTGGAGACTGCCGTAAGTTTCACCGGATAGCCCATCGTAAGATTTACATCCTTCACTCCCTCCGGAAGTGTATAGAGCATGGGAATCAGCAATCCCTCGTCGGGGAGCACCACCGCCACCTTTGCTTCGGAGAAATCAGATGCGGGAAGCCGCCCGGCCATCTTCTCGACTTCCTCACTCACCACCTTGGCCTGCATACTGTTGCTCGGCACGGATATGACCCTGATTGCCGGCGGCATTTCCGCCTCATCCGATTCTTTCATGATAGGAGCGGCCCATTCGGGCATTGGCCATCTCCTGCTGTTGAGCAGAACGTATCTGCCGGCGGTCGAAGTCTCATCGTTGATCACCGGGCCCGGGATGTCCCAGAAGAAATCGGCAAACGGTTCGTCATCATCTTCATCGGTGGTGTATGATGAGAGTGCATCAAAAATTCTGCGTTCTGAAGCGGTGAGAGCATTGAAGCCCGCCATCACGATCTTGTGATAGGGCAGAGTCGCCGGAATATCCTTTTCAAGAATATCGGCACTCATGCGGTAGGCACCACCCGTATTGATGAGCCCCCTCTCACTGAGTGCACGATGAAAGGCATGATAGAGGGGCCCCATCACCTGCCAGATAAGTCTGAACTTGGAATGCAGAAGGCTATTCTCATTGTCGTTGAAGGTCTTCCAGAAATTTTCAGCCTTTCGGGCCGGAGCGGCATCATAGCCGAAATATTCCTCCATCACCTTCAGCTGCTCCTCGGTGAGGAAGTTTGAGCTGATCTCCCTTACATCCTTGATATTCTTAAAGATCGCGTCGGCATCCACATCCTGCATGTCCACTTCATTGAAGTCTGACAGGGCTGTCTCACCCCAGCGCCTGAATCTGTCGAACGAGGGCATCTCTGTCTCGCCTTCTTTCGAGAGAAGCCCGCAGTACACTTTATACAGGATAAATAACTGCTCTATTCTCCCGGCAGGCACGAGGCCGCATACTTCCTCGACCATATCAGACATGGTGGTCACCTTCGGAAGCACCATGACTCCTTCACACCGTGACTGTGCCAGTTCCTTCTGGAAGAACGTGCAAGCCCTCCTGTTGGGAAATACGAACATGAAATCAGACAAATCGGTATAATTCGCTGTATAGGCCCGGGCCAGAGACTTCAGGAATGGTTGCGACATCGTTATTTTTTCTTTTTTTGCAAACTTAATAAAAAAATTTGGATTGACATCGTTTTTTTTGTAAATTTGCACTTACGTAACTGATCCATGTTTCCGACAAAGCATGAAATTCTCAGACATCACCGGACATTCAGGCGCGATCGATTCCCTTCGGTCGCTTGTGGACTCCGACCAGATTCCACATGCGATTCTCGTGTCCGGCCCTCCGGGAGTGGGCAAAATGAGACTCACCCGAGCTTTCACAAACTATATCTATTGTCAGAACCGTCAGGGTGGAGACAGTTGCGGCCGGTGTCCCGCATGCCTGCAAAACGATCATCACAATAATCCCGATCTCCATTATATATTTCCGCGCACGGGGGCTAACACCAAGTCAACCGAAGTCTTCATTCCGCTATGGAATGAATTTATAGAGCGTTATTCCTATATGCCTGCCGAAGAATGGGCCAGAACCATAGAGGCAGGAAATACGGTGCCGGTGATCTATCGCAGCGACGCCGCGGAAATCTCTCGCACGGCTGCCTTGTCAAGTTATGCCTATCGCTACAAGACATACGTGATCTGGCTGCCCGAGCGGATGCAGCAGGAATGTGCCAATGCGCTTCTCAAACTGCTCGAGGAGCCTTATCCCGACACTCTCTTCATACT
>CAMWXO010000156.1 GCA_947178245.1 uncultured Porphyromonadaceae bacterium | reverse complement strand
GTTCAAGACGTTTTCTGATATTTCCCATAATTATTCTTTATTAGCTTCGGATGCGAGTTTCTTGAAAAATGCGCTGTAAGGCTCGAGCGAAGACTGAAGCATCTTCTGCACGCCCTGACTCGTGATGGTGCCGCCGCTGACCGCATTGACATACGAGCGTCCGGCCGGCTCCTGACCTTTCTTGACCACAAGCACCGACTCGAAATCGCCGTTTGCGCCGAAGATAGGCTTGCCTTCAAACTGATTTCTGAAAGCCGGGTTCTCGATTTCCGCGCCAAGTCCGGGTGTCTCTCCCTGATGTCCGAAATAGGCGCCGAAGATATTGTTGCCGTTGGCATCCATGGCTATATAGCCCCAGATGGGGCCCCAGAGTCCGGCGCCAGCCACCGGCACTATGTATTTCGTACCCTTGTCTGTTGAGCATACGAAGACGGGGAGCAGGCGTTGGTCGGCCGGCTTCTTGACCTCTGCGGCAGTGTTCACGTCCATCGCGTCGCCGGCTACACGGTTGCCCTTGCTGTCTACGCAGTAGCTTTCGGTGATATGTTTTGCATACAGGTCGCCTATGTTTTCCTGATCGGTAGGATAGATTAATGCGGCAGCCAGTATCTGCTTCTTGGTATCGTTGGCTATGTTTTCGAGCTGTGCCGGGCGCAGGGCCTGATACACAAGCGCAAGTCCGAATCCCACCAATACCACCAGCACTGCGGCATAGATTATCGTATAGACGTTGCTTTCTTTATTGATTTTCATCTTGCTGAAATTTCTTTACGCGTTAATTTCTCCGTCAGGCAGCCACACGCTTCATGCGGCGACGGATGTTGCTGTTCACCACGCACCAGTCGATCAGCGGCGCGAAGCAGTTCATCAGAAGCACGGCGAGCATCGCTCCCTCGGGATATCCTGTATTGTAGAAGCGTATGGTCATCGCTATCGCTCCCACGAGAAAACCGTAGATCCACTTGCCTGTCTCCGTGCGGCAACTTGTCACAGGGTCAGTGGCCATGAAGACGATGGCAAACAGAAATCCGCCGAGGCATAATTGATATAAAGGATTGATCATGCTCACGGGATAAGCGGGATTTCCCACCGCGAAGCCCAGACATGCCATTCCGAGGCCTCCGGCCAGGGCCGAAAGCATGATTTTCCAACTTGCCATTCCTGTGGCGAGGAGTATCACGGCGCCGATAAGGATGCAGAATGTGGAGGTCTCGCCCCAGCTTCCCGGTATGGTGCCCCAGAAGAGATTGGCGAAATCAAGAATCTGCCCGTCCACTCCGTAGATATGCACATTGTCGCCGGTGGCAGTAGCGAGTTGGCCGAGGGGTGTGGCTCCGGAATATCCGTCTACCGCAGCCCCGTTGCCAAGACTCACGAAGACGCTGTCGCCGCTCATCTTCTGAGGATATGCGAAGAAGAGGAACGCACGGGTGACGAGCGCCACGTTGAGGAAGTTGTAGCCTGTGCCTCCGAACACTTCCTTAGCGAAAATCACTGCAAACGCTACGGCTACCGCGAGCATCCAGCACGGAGTGTTGACCGGACATATCATCGGAATCAGTATGCCCGACACGAGGAAGCCTTCCTGAATTTCGTGGCCGCGCATCTGGGCCACGATGAACTCTATGCCAAGACCCACGATATAGGCCGTGAAAATCTGAGGAATCACAGCCCAAAGGCCGTAGAAGAACTGGCTGAAGAAGCCGTCGCATGCTCCTGTGGCGAGAAAATGCTGGTATCCCACGTTCCACATGCCGAAAAGGCAGCAGGGCAGCAGGGCCAGCACCACTGTGATCATGGTGCGTTTCGAATCGTTTGAATCGTGGATATGCACTCCCGACTGAGAAGTCTCGTTAGGAGTGTAGAGGAATGTATAGAATCCGTCGAATACAGAATGGAGTTTTTCATATTTCCCTCCTTTCTCAAACTGCGGGCGGATACTGTCTATCTTTTGCTTTAGTTTGCTCATAAGGTTTCTGAATGAGTGCTGAGTAGATGTAGGTGGTGTGAGTGGTCTCAACTGTCTTTACGCAGACGTTCGAGGCTCTCACGCGTAAGTTTCTGAAGTTCTTGTTTTGAAGTGTCTACAAATTCGGGAAGAGCGAAGTCTTCAGGGGCCACCTCATAGATGCCGAGCTTTTCCATACGGTCGAAATCGCCGGCTATCATTGCTTTTATCAGATATTCAGGATAGATATCGAAGGGGAATACCTTGTCGAGTTCTCCGCTCAGTATCATGGCACGACGTCCTCCACGCACTCGCGCGTCGAAATCGTAATGCTTTCCGAGTCCTTTCAGGAAAGCCGGGAACGTGCGCTTGATGCTGAATTTGTTGGGATTCATCGATGCCCAGCCCATAAACTCGTCGGCATTGTCGCCTTCCTCTATTATGGTCACCTGCCTGTATGGGTAATGCAGGAAATCTTCTTCGGGATTCACCTTTACGCCGGTGAGCACATTGCCTGATATCACTCGGCTGTGTTCTCCTTCTTTTATCTCGCCCTTCAGCATCTCTGCGAGCGAGGCACCGAAATCTGCGAGCACTTTCTTCGGCTTTACCGCTGCAGGGCCTGTGATGGCCACTTCAGAGCGGTAATCTGTGACGCCTTTCTTTGCAAGCATGCCTATGCGCGCTGCAGTGGCGGCATTGAGAGTCCATACGGTCTCGCCTTTATTGATAGGAGCCACGGCCGCTATCTGCACGCCTACGTTTCCTGCCGGATGGGGGCCTTTCACCTCTATAGTCTTGGCGCTCTTGCTGCGTAACGCCTGCTCCGGACGAACGCCGAGGTAGACATTGCCTTTTGTGAAAGTTTTTAATGCTTCCAGTCCGGTCTCGAGCCAGTCGGTGAGATGTGCCGGAATCATGCCGGGGGCGAGCGGCGCCGAGTCGAACGCCGTCACAAAGATGTCGCGTGGCTGCGATGCAGGGTCGGGAACCACGTCGTAGGGGCGCTGGCGCATCAGGGCCCAAAGTCCGCTGTTAAGAAGTTTTGCCTTCAGGTCAGAGCCTTCGGGAGCAACATACTCGTCTCCGCTGCGTCTGATCACGACGGCGAGAATCTTACGCCGCTCTCCACGGCGTATCTCTTCCACTTCGCCGCTCACTGGAGAGACGAGTTTAATGTCTTCCGCTTCTTTTGCATGGAAGATGGCTGTGCCCTTGGCTACGGCCGAACCCGGCTTTACGTCGCATTTCCACGTGTAGCCGGGGTAATCGTCGGGGCATATTCCTATCTTGGTGCAGGAGATGGGCTCCGCTTTGCCGCTGGCTTTTCCTTCGAGAGGAATGTCAAGTCCTTTTTTTATATTGATTTCTATAGCCATACCTTATTGGTATATTTTTTTCTTGATGTCTCATGAAGGGCTGTGATGCCTCTAATCCACAAAATTAATTAAAATTTGCAAACTAAACAAAATTTGAGGCATAATTCTATGAAAAAAATATCCGGATCACCGTAGCGACCCGGATATGTGATGTGCATTATCCTATTATTTCTTGATTGCTCAGTCTTTCAGACCCTCCACACACTTGCGGTACTGTTCGTTTTCAGGATCATACTGGAGGAACTTGTTGAAGTTCTCCTTCGCTTTGGCCACGTCCTTCTGGTCGAGATAGTAGTTGCCGAG
>CAMWXO010000155.1 GCA_947178245.1 uncultured Porphyromonadaceae bacterium | reverse complement strand
CGTTTCAAATTTTCTGGTTATTTTTGTTTCTCTTATTGCGTGTCTGGCAGGGATGCAGCCGCACGGAGAGGGTGCCGGAAAATGAAGAGGAGGATATCTACCTTCTCGTGGGCGAGCCATGCGCCGAGGGAGACTACCTCACCGCCATATCACGTGCCGATTCCCTCCTTGCCGCTCCGCGTGAGATGTCAGATTCCTTGAGAGCATTCATCATGATCGACCGAGACGTATCGATATGTGAATATGGGCATCTTGACTGGGGAAAAGCCTATGCTGACACCATCATAGAGTTCGGAAAGAGCCGTGGCATAGCGCTCGCAGTGATGCAGGGCCTGCAGAACCGCGGCATAGTGAGCCGCAGGCAGGGAAACTATGACAAGGCAATCTCTGACTACAAGGAGGGTCTCGAACTGGCGGTGAAGGAAAACGACACCGAGATGGTGCAGGTCTTCTCAGAGATGCTTGCGATAGCATGCGGCGAGAATAGACTGTATGAAGAAGCGCTTTCTTTCGCTCACCGCTCCCTTGAGATCGCTGATGAGACAGAAGACGAATCGGGAGTGCTCAACGCAGTCTCCACTATCGGAGGAATCATGGTGAAGAAAGGTGACTACGAGGGAGCGATAAAGGCATTGCAGCCATATCATGACAGGGCTATGGCCGGCAAGACACTTATGCGTGTGAAATATCTGACTCCGCTCCTGCAGTCGTATCTGCAGCTTGACTCACTCGGGAAAGTGCATGAGACACTTCAGGAAACTTATCAGGCTCTCGAAGGAACACCGCGCAATACCCAGGCATATCTTGTGGCTGTGAATGCGGAAGCCGGACTCGCCGGAAAGGAAGGCCGCTATGCTGACCAGTGGAGATGGTATCAGCTCGCCGACAGCATCGGAGGGATGGGCACCTCGCCCGAGATACTGTATGGCCAGAGGGCACAGTGCCTTGCGAATATGGGACGCTTCAGTGAGGCATACGAAATGGAGCGCAAGGCATTCGCGGCACTCGACTCCGTACGCACGGCCTCGACCGACACCAATCTGCAGGAGCTTTCAGTGAAATATGCAACTCTCGACAAGGAAAACACCATCATGCAGCTGAAGGCCCAGCGTCTTCTATGGAGTCTGATAGCATTGAGCTGCGTGCTGGTGGTGGCAGTTGGCGTGTTCATATTGATTTTCATGCGCCGCCGGGCCCTGAGGCGTATTGAGAAAGAACGTCAGGAAGAATATATCAGAGGACTTGAGGAAGAGCGCGCACGCATGGCACGCGAACTGCACGACGACGTAGCCGGCAGTCTCGTAGGGCTCCAGTGGCAGCTGCCCACCATGTCCGAGGAAGAGGCAGAGAAGAGCATAGGCGAGATAACAAGAAGGGTCAGAACCCTCTCTCACGAACTGATGCCGCCAATCTTCAGGGAGCACAATCTCACAGAGATGCTTCTCGACTATGTGGCCAAGATCAACTCGCAGCCTCACGGCAAGCACGTCACGCTCGTTGACGAGGGGTCGTTCCCATGGGATCAGGTCTCTCCCGAAGAGAGGCTCGAGCTCTACCGGATCATTCAGGAATCGGTTGGCAACGCACTGCGCCACGGCAGCGGCGGAGACATCCGCATAGAGCTCTCCGGCGCCCCTGATAGGGGGGGGGTATTGACTATAACCAACTTTATATCAGAAGATTACGCGCCTAAAATCGGCGATGGAGCGGGGCTTCGGTCGCTTGAAGCGCGAGCGGCAATCATAGGCGCAAAGTTTTCAGCTGTCTGCGCCGACGGACTATTCACCATCACTATCATCGTTCCCGTAAAATGAAACTGCTTGTTATTGACGACCACCCCGCAGTACTTGAAGGGCTATCGGCAGTAATGAGCCGCGAGGGACATGAAGTGCTTTCGGCGAGCGACTGCGCCACCGCTTACGACATAGCGTCGGGCAATCCGGACATAGACCTCTTCATAGCGGATCTCGCCATAAAGGAAGATGCCGACGGACTCGACCTCGTCTCCGAACTGAAGCGTGAGAGCGGCCGGCCGTGTATCGTCTACACAATGCACGGCGAAGCATGGAATCTGCGCCGGCTCTATGATGCCGGAGTGGAGGGCATAGTATTGAAGGGCGAGAGCATCACCCAACTCCTTGATGCCGTGAAAGTGGTGGCGGCCGGTGGTGAATACCGTAGTCCGGAATTTGCCGCTCGTTATGAGGCCGTGAGTCATTCAAATGGCATCATTTCCGCCCGGGAGCTGAACGTGCTGAGAATGATCGGCGACGGAGCAAGTTCCAGAGAGATCGCCCAAAATCTATGTCTGAGCGAGAAGGCGGTGGAATATCACAGAAGCAACATATTAAGGAAACTTGGATCAAGTAACATGGCAAACGCCATCAGGCAGGCTGTGAGACTCGGATTGCTATAATCCCCCGGATAATGACATTTCAATGAAAAAATGCGTATAAGCATATTCTTATCAATAATGCAGAAAACTGAACTAACAATGGTTAAATCATGAAGAAGAAGATTCTATTTTGGTGTTTGTCACTTTTGTCATCCACGCTGTGCTATGCTGAGAAAGTGGGCGACACGCCCTCTATGCTCGTGATGCAAGGCGGCATCGGCATGCAGATGGATGTCGAGAACGTAGAGCAGGGAGTACCGTTTAACGTGTTTGTGGACTGGATTGGTAATATCTCTTATAATACGGGCAAGGATTTCTTCGGCTCCATCGCCCTCGCATTGATAGATAAGGACAATGAGATCAAGGAAATATTACACGAGGAGCAGGACATTCACCTGTCTCCCGGCTGGGGTTATGGCCAACTGCACAGATTCTGTCCTGTCACTGTCGAGAGTGAGATTGCCGACACGGATATCATACGCTTCATCACAAAAGAAAACAGCCTGACACGCTGGCAGCCTGTAGAATCACGGGAATGCGAGATCACATTCTGCCCTGTGAGAGGCAATGTGGTGCATACAGCCGAGGTAAATGTGACAATACTCGGAAACAACGACATTCCCCTGGAATGCTACTGCGAAGCAACCTACTATCAAGAGCCAAGACAGGAGCAAGCCGTATATTCATCAGGATATTGCATCGAGATCCATTGGCCGGAAGGGAAAGACCATCACTTCGTAAAGGTGGATTCGAGTCTCGACAGGATACAGATCGATCCCGACAGGATACTGATTCAAATAGTAGACCAACCGAGGTATGACATCACGCTCATGGCCTGTTCGGATGATGAACTTGTCACCGAGCAACTCCACTACATGGTTTACAGTTCGGTTACTCTCGAAGAGCAACTGAAAAAACGCGATGATCTTCTTTACATCAACAATCTCTCTATCTCAGGTATGGTAGACGACGCTGACATTGAGTTCATGCGTTATGAGATGCCGATGCTCGAGCATATCGACCTTTCCAAAGCTCAAATCAAAGGAGGACTGCTACCCGACTATGCGTTTGACAGAAAAGGGCTAAAGTCTCTGCTCCTTCCTAAGGACATTTGGGGACTTGGTTACAACTCGCTTAGCGGAACAAAACTGTATGAGCTCGACATTCCTGCAAGTGTGGAATATTTCGGGCTCAATGCCCTGAATGGTTCCAAAGATCTCACCCTGCTGGTGCTTCGCAATCCGGAGGTGATTCCCGTATCGTGGTG
>CAMWXO010000154.1 GCA_947178245.1 uncultured Porphyromonadaceae bacterium | reverse complement strand
GTGCAGGGAATATCAGTTTCTCGCGGCCAAATACGGTCTGCGCCCGATTCCGCGGACGGCCTGGAAATTCTCGAGGACACGACCGCAGAATTTCCCATACCGCCGGATAGCGCTGCTGGCAAAGGCCTCGGCAGCCACACCCGACCTGCTCAACAGGATACTGACCGCCTCGGGCGATGAAGACCGCCTACGCCTCATCTTCGACTGGAAGATAGACGACTACTGGAGCCGACGCATGAACTTCGGAGGAGATTTCCAGACCGAGGCGCGCCCCTCGGCCCTCTCAGACGGGAGCGTGACGCTGCTTCTCATAAATGTGGTGGCTCCGCTTCTATATGCCTACGCACTGCTGCACAGCGACCACGAGATGATGCAGGATGCCATCGACCTTCTGTTGGGGCTTCCGCCCGAACGCAACAATATAGTGAGAACCTGGCAGCAGCTCGGATTCAATCCGAAAGACTCCGCGGCAAGCCAGGCCCTGATTCATCTCCGTAAGGAATATTGCGACCGTCATGAGTGCCTGAAGTGCAGATTCGGCCAGACGGTGCTGCGCAGCGAGTTATTTTGAAAGCGCTATCGTGAGCAGCGAGCCCTCGGCACCCGATGGCGACTCAGCCTCCATCTCGGCGAAAGAGACCTTCACGTCGCCGGCGTCATATAGCCATATCATCTGCCCTTCCAAATCAGGATTCTCATAGGCCGTCACAAGATCGGCGCTGTTGAGGCCGAGAGCACCCACGATGTAGTGGCGGAGGTCTACGGCCATGAGGTCGCCCACGCGGCAGTTGCTTATGTGTGCCTCACTGCCGTCTACGACAGCGACACGCCACTCTCCGGGAGCGCCTTCCACATCGGTATAGAGAGGTGTTCCCTGCCCATCGGTGAGCACACCTCTGAAATTATAGTCTACCGAATCAAGCGTCTCCCCTACCCTGAGGGCATCGACTATGGAGCATACCGTCATGGCTATGTCGTTGTCGGCATAAAACGGCGCGTCGGGCTGAGGCGCTTCAGGCTGCTGCATCGACACCTCTTTCCGAGAACAGGATACGAGAATCAAAAACACTATGGGAAAGAGAATTGCATAGTGCATCTTCCCATGTCTACTCTTCATTACAATGATGGAGTTCATACAATAATATGCAAACTTCCGAAAAACTCTGCAAAATTACAAAAAAAAACGATTCATGACGCTATTTAATGCGATATTTTCGTTAAATTTGCAGTATGGACTGGAACAGACTTATATGCGACAAACGTCTCGGACTGGAACAATATCACGATCCGATGCCTCACACGCGCTCAGACTTTCAACGCGACTTCGACCGGCTTATCTTCTCCTCACCTTTCAGGCGGCTGCAGAACAAGACCCAGGTGTTTCCGCTTCCGGGCTCTATCTTTGTGCACAATCGCCTGACACATAGCCTCGAGGTGTCGTCAGTAGGGCGGTCTCTGGCCAATGAGTGCCGCAACATACTCATATCGCGCCATCACGGAGACGCAAGCGTGGAGTCGCTGGGAGACATGGGCGATATCGTAGCCACCGCCTGTCTGGCCCATGACCTGGGCAATCCGCCTTTCGGCCATAACGGAGAAAAGACCATCGCCGCTTTCTTCACAGAAGGCGCGGGGCGACGCCTGAGGCCGAGTCTCACGGATCGCCAATGGTCTGACCTCTCGCACTTCGAAGGCAATGCCAATTCATTCAGGCTGCTCACCCACAGGTTTGAGGGGAGACGCGAAGGGGGATTCGCCATGACCTATAGTTCGCTGGCTGCTGTGGTGAAATACCCTCACAGCTCGGTCATCTCATCTGACAATGGAAAATTCGGATATTTCGAGAGCGAGGAGGAAATCTACCTGAAAGTGGCCCACGAACTCGGGATTCCCGAAATAGAGCATGGAGTTCACGCCCGGCATCCGCTCGTGTTCCTGATGGAAGCCGCCGACGACATCTGCTATCAGATAATGGATCTGGAAGATGCCCACAAACTTAAGATTATTCCGCTTGAGGAAGTGAAGCGACTGATGCTCGGATTTTTCGACTGCAAGGAGCAGGAGCACATGACCGAGAGCATGAAGCGTCTCGACGACCCGAACGAGCAGGTGGGATATATGCGCTCAAAAGTGATCGGCGCTCTCGTGGGCGGATGCTCGAAGGAGTTCACCGACCATGAACGTGAGATTCTTGCCGGCGATTATCACGGTTCGCTGACGTCGAATCTGCCGGGACGCATGAGAGATGCCTACGCTCTATGCAGCGACACCGCATGGCGCAAGATCTACAACGCTCCGGAAGTAATCGACATCGAGATAGCCGGCAACCGCATCATCACCTATCTGATGGAAAACCTCGTGAATGCAGTGACAGCTCCCGAGAAGGCCTTCTCCCGCCTGATGCTCGAGAAAGTGCCCCGGCAATACGGCGTGAGAAGCGGCGACCTACATTCGCGCCTGCAGGGGGTGGTGGATCATGTGGCGGCCATGACAGACGTGTATGCGCTCGACCTCTTCAGGACGCTCAACGGAAGCACGCTCCCGGCCGTGTGACGGAGTTACGCATTGACAATCAATTATAACCGAAAGATGAAAAACGTCATAATCAAGATAATGCTCCCGATCCTGCTTCTTATGGCAGGAACTGCGGCATCTGCCAAAGATTATTCTCCTGAAGAAATAGAGAATCCGAATGTCGGCAACAGGTATGAGTATGTGGCTGATCCGGAACACCGACTCAGCAATACTATCCGAAGTAAGGTCAATGCAAGGCTGCGCGAGGTGAGGGAGAAGACATCTGCCGAAGTTGCCGTGGCTGTGGTGCCATCGATAGGCGACTACACAATCGAAGACTTCTCGGAGAAGGTCTTCACGCGCTGGGGACTCGGAAAGAAGGACAAGGACAACGGCGTGCTCTTCCTGATCTCGCCAGACAGCCGGGAGGTGAGAATACAGACTGGCTACGGCACCGAGGGGGTGCTTCCCGACATACTTTGCGGCAGGATAATACGCGAAGCCGTGATTCCGGAGATGAAAAACGATTGCCTCGACTGCGCGGTAGACAAAGCCACGTCGATGATAGCCGAGGTGCTTGAAAATCCCGACTATGCCGATGAACTCAAAAGCCGCGAGGCCGACAACTTCGGCTTCGCCAACGAGGCACCCGTGAGCACTGAAGATTTCATCACGTTTCTTTGGATAGTGCTCGCCATCCTGGGGGCAGGTGCTGTCTGGGCTGGCATCTCACATTTCAAGAAAAAGAAAGTGAAATACGGAGCACGCGTCTGCAGCAATTGCGGAGGGAAAACCACTGTGCTGCGGGGTGCCGAGGCCAATGCCTACCTCTCGCCGGCACAGCAGTTTGAGAACAAGATTAATTCGATGGAACATATCGTGAGGAAATGCGCTCAATGCGGACAGACAGACGTTTCCTCCTATACGGGCAGCTCAATGGAGTATTCACAGTGTCCTCATTGCGGTACCCGGGCCTATCATCATGTGGGCAGAAAAGTTCTGAGGCAGCCCACTTACCATGCATCGGGGATGGGCGTGAACCAATACCGCTGCGAATACTGCGGGAAGCAGGACGACAAGGGATTCCACATCCCTAAGAAAAACCTTGCCGAAGAGGCTCTCGCTGCTGCTGCCGCGTTCGGCACCATGAGCCGCCGCCACAGAGGAGGGGGTGGAACGTTCGGAGGAGGAGGTTTCGGTGGTGGATT
>CAMWXO010000153.1 GCA_947178245.1 uncultured Porphyromonadaceae bacterium | reverse complement strand
GTAGAACTAATCAGCCCTGTCAATGGCAATAAAGAGACTAATCATCGCCGATGCGCCGATAGCGCTCGATAAATTGAAGAAATATGTGGAGCTGACCCCTCAGCTCACACTTTCGGCCGCCTGCTCCGACGCATTCGAGGCTATCAGGCATCTCGACTCGAATGAAGTGGATCTCATCATCACAGACATCAATATGCCCGGACTCAACGGCCTCGACTTCATCAGGAGCCTCCGGCATCAGCCGCTCGTGGTCTTCACTACGGCATATTCGCAATATGCCGTAGACAGCTACAAGGTGGCGGCTGTAGACTATCTGCTCAAGCCTTACGGCTTCGTGGAGTTCAGCGCCGCAGTAGCGAAAGCCGCCGAGCAGCATCGGCTGCGAAATTCAGGGCAAGGGGGCGCACCGGCCTCAGATTCACTCTTCATCAAGACCGATCACCGATATGTGAGGGTCTCGCTCGCCGATATCCGCTACATCAAGGGCTACGGCGAATATCTGCAGATATTCCTCAAAGGCAACCCGACGCCGCTCATGACCCTCAGTTCGTTTGCCGCCATCAAGGAGTCACTTACCGACAACTTCCTTCAGATACATCGCTCATATATCGTGAACATGAACCATGCCGGGCATATAGAGAGGGCTCGGATAGTGATGGATGCCGACACCTATCTCCCGGTGGGCGACAGCTACAAGACGGCGCTTCAGAACTACCTTGCGACACGCACGGTGGGCAAAACCGGGAAATAACGCGATTCGTTGAACAGAACAAGCCATTGGTTGAATAAATTTCACCGATGGCTATTTTTTGTCTTATTTTGCAGTAAAAACAATAATAAGATGAAAAAGCAACTCTTTACGGCACTGCTGACCTTAGTGGTATCGGGCGTATCCGCCCAGCAGACGTGGACTTTCACCGACTGCGTGGAATATGCCCGGCTGCACAACATATCGCTGCAGAAAGCCCGCATAAGCGAGGAAACAGCCGGCTACGACCTCGAAGAGTCGAAAGCACAATGGCAGCCGACGCTCGATTTCTCCACAACGCAGGGATATACCAACTCCCCGTGGAGCGCCGGAAACAAAAACGCCTACAACAGCAGCTACGGCCTTAACGCCGGCTGGACAGTATGGAACGGAGGGCGCAGAGAAAACAGCATTAAGCAAAACACTCTCCGCACCGAGATAGCCGGACTCAACACAGGCGACATCATGCGCACTCTGGAGACGGATCTTCTTCAGGTCTACATCAACATCCTCTACGCCAAGGAGTCTATCTCCATCTACGAGGAAGCCGTGAAGGTGAGCGAGGCGCAGGCCGAGAGGGCACGCATGCTGATGGAAGCCGGAAAGCTCTCTAAGGTGGACTACGCCCAGCTCACGTCGCAATATGAGCAGGATAAATATTCACTCGTAAATGCACAATGCACCTATGACACCCGGCGCATGGAACTCAAGAAACTCCTTCAACTGGGCCTTGACACCGATCTGACGCTCGCCCCCGTGGTCTGGCAAGACGCCGAGGTCACCGCCGGGCTGCCCGATATAGACGAGAGTTATGAGCTCGCGCTCGCCACCGACCTGCGACTCCGGGGCCTCGACCTTGAGAAATCAGTATCCGAACTTGAAGAGCGAAACGCAAAGGCGGGCCACTCCCCCGTGATCTCGCTCAGCGCCGGCATCGGCACCGGATATTACGCTCCGGGTGGCGCCTTCGGCGAAAGC
Organism: uncultured Porphyromonadaceae bacterium; assembly: GCA_947178245.1. Taxonomy (GTDB): domain Bacteria; phylum Bacteroidota; class Bacteroidia; order Bacteroidales; family Muribaculaceae; genus Lepagella. The sequence continues at coordinate 2,028 of CAMWXO010000153.1, read as the reverse complement.
CTGAAGCAAGGCATCAATGAGAATATCGGCCTCAACCTGTCTATCCCCATCCTCGACAACAGGAAGACAAAGACCGCCGTCAGCAAAGCGAAAGCCTCACAGCTCAGCGCACAGCTTGACATAGACAACCGCCGCACGGAACTGAGCCAGACGATAGAAAACTGGTATATCGACACTAACTCAGCCCGCTCCCGCTTCGAGGCCGGCAAGAGCCAGCTTGAATCGGCGCTGCTCAGCGACCAGCTCAGCAACGAGAGGTTTAACCTCGGATATGTGAACACCGTGGAACTGATGACCGCCCACAACGCCCTGATCGAGGCGCGGCACTCGCTGCTTCAGGCCAAGTACATGGCCATGTTGGGTCGCAAAATGATAGAGTATTACAGAACTGCAAAAGTAAATCTACCTTAAATATGAAAATCCTCAAGCATTTATTATTGATCGCTCTGCCGCTGTTGGCGGCAGGGTGCAAGAAGGAGCAGAGCACGTCGCTTGAGACTGTCAGGGCCGAGCGGGGCGAACTTTCGGAGACCGTGACAGCCACCGGCACCATCGAATCCGTGACTCAGGTCGATGTCGGCACCCAGGTGACCGGAATCATCGACAAACTCTATGCCGACTACAACACCGAAGTGAAGAAAGGGCAGCTGATAGCCGAACTTGAGAAGACTCTGCTCAGCAGCGAGCTCTCGAGCGCGGAGGCCAATGTGGAATCGGCACGTCTCTCCTACGAATACAACCTCGCCAACTACAAGAGAGACAAAGCGCTCCACGACAAGCAGCTGATAAGCGACTATGAGTTCCAGACCTCGAAGAAGGATCTCGACGTGTCGAAGACGGCCTACGACAAGGCTAAGGCCGACCGCGTACGCGCAGCCAAAAATCTCAACTACGCCGAAATCTACGCTCCGATCGACGGAATCGTGATCTCACGCGACGTGGAGGAAGGACAGACCGTGGTCTCGAACATGAACGTGGCAAATCTCTACACTATAGCCGATCTCGACCACATGCAGGTGATAGGCGACGTGGACGAAGCCGACATAGGCAGGGTGAAAGTGGGCCAGGCCGTGACTTTCACTGTAGACGCTTATCCCGATCTGGTATTCGACGGCAAAGTGACCCAGGTGCGCCTAAATCCCACCACGACGAGCAACGTTGTGACCTACGAGGTGGTAGTGGCGGCCGACAATCCTGAACATAAACTGATACCGGGCCTCACCGCCAACCTGACCATCTACACGCTGCAGGAGAAAGACGTACTGCTGCTCCCTACGGGAGTCTTCAACTTCGAGCCCCGGACAGACGGAGACCCGGCGCTTCCGCAGCCTGCCGGATCAGCATCCGACGTGAAACTCGGTAAAGATCAGAAATTAGTATGGGTGGTAGACGGCGACCGCCTCGTTCCCACGGCCGTGACCACAGGCAATTCCAACAGTATAAAGACAGAAATCCTGTCAGGACTTCCAGACAACGCTGTCGTGGCCGAGGGCTACAGCACACAGCAGGCCGGCACGCCCAAAGCAGGAGGAGACCGAAGCCCCTTCGCTCCGCAGCCGCCGGGCAGAAACAAAAAGAAATAAACCATGACCAAAGAGATAATAAAGATACGCGACCTTCGCCGGGAATTCATGGTGGGTGGAGAGAAGGTGAAGGCCCTGCGGGGAGTATCGTTCACAATACATGAGGGGGAATTCGTCACCATCATGGGAACATCCGGCTCTGGTAAATCCACACTGCTCAATCTTCTCGGCTGCCTCGACACTCCCACCTCGGGCGAATATCTGCTCGACGGCGTATCGGTGCAGAAGATGAGCAAGAACCAGAGGGCCGTCACCCGCAACAGGAAGATCGGGTTCGTATTTCAGAACTACAATCTCCTGCCCAAGACCACGGCGATCGAGAATGTGGAGCTCCCACTGCTCTACAACTCCTCGGTAGACGCGAAGTCACGCCGCGACAGAGCCATCGCTGCCCTGAAAGCCGTAGGACTCGGCGAGCGTCTCTACCACAAGAGCAACCAGATGT
>CAMWXO010000152.1 GCA_947178245.1 uncultured Porphyromonadaceae bacterium | reverse complement strand
CGACAGGAATCTACGAGCGGGTTGATGTGTCTTATATCCATATTGATAGTATGGATGCCCATTTTGGCAGGAATCTCACGTTTGGCCCCGACATAGTAAACGCGGTCAAGAAAGAAACCGATATTCCTGTAGACATCCATCTTCTTGTGGAGCATCCGCTCACCGTGTTGCATCACCTTGCCGTGAGCGAGGGCGATATGGTGGTGATTCATGCAGAAGGGAAAGAGGATATAGGTGAGTGTCTCGAAGTTATCCGCGGCAAGGGCGCCCTGGCCGGACTGGCCTTGAATCCCAAGACCGATATCCGCGATGTGGCTGCATATCTTCCTAAAGTCGGTGCGGTTCTCCTCATGTTGAAAGATCCCGGATTTGCCGGAGGAAGCATAATTCCGTCGATGCTCGAGAAAGTGGCCTTGACACGCTGTTGGCTTGACCAAAACGGATATCAGGATATCGAACTCGAAGTGGATGGCAGCGTGAGCCTTGAGCGAGCTATGCTTCTGAAAGAGAAGGGTGCTTCCATCTTTGTAGGCGGCACGAGCGGAATCTACATTTCCGGAAAAGATATCAGGGAGACAATCCCCGTGTTTTTAGAGAGTATAAGATAAATACATAAATATGACTGCACAGGAAGAGACCCGCAACGGTTTTCTCGTCACCTCCGAGAGAAAGAGACTCTGGATGATGCTGATGGAGATGGTGGAGAAACTGCTTGAGGTTTGCAAGAAACATGACATAAAGATCTGGGCCGATGCCGGCACCCTTTTAGGTGTGATAAGACATAAAGGCTTCATACCCTGGGATGATGACATTGACCTGATAATGATGCGCGAGGATTATGAGCGGCTTCTGAAGGTGGCTCCTCAGGAATTCAAGCATCCCTACTTCTTTCAGGCCGTAGAGACCGATCCTTATTATTATAGGGGCCATGCACAGTTGCGCCGCTCCGACACTACGGCGATACTTCCCTGTTTTATATGGGAAGATTTCAATCAGGGTGTCTTCATCGATATCTTCATCATGGATGATTTGCCTTCAACCGAAGATCAGCGAAAGGTGGCGTTTGCCGATATGGAGAAGATTCGTGACACCCTCAATTTCGCCCATGTCTCGTTTCTTTCACGCCGACCGCTGAAGGTGCTTCACGCCGACCGAGAAATCAGAAAAGCAGGTGGATTGGTCAATCAGTATCACCGCATGTTGGAAGTGCTGTGGAACCATCCTGACAAGCACGATAAGGAGATGGCATGTGTGGGCTTCAACACCTGGCAGTATCCGAGGATAAAGATGAACAAGGATTATTACTCGGGCACGGTCTATATGCCGTTTGAAGACATTCAGCTGCCGGTGCCCACCGGATATCACGACGTGCTTTCCCGACTTTATGGCGACTATATGACTCCGAAAGAAGTACCGAGTATGCACGGTTCCATAATTCTTGATCTCGAACGCCCCTATACAGAGGTGCTTCCGGAGTTGAGGAAGAAGGCTCCCCTGATAGACAAGCTTAAATACAGCTTACGGTTGAAACGTTACAAACCCTGATGCCTCTTGGAGGAGAATATTAAGAAAAAGGCGGTCTCGGGAATGCTTTGGACGGGAATCGACCGTCTCGGCACACAACTGATTCAGTTTGTGATCGGCATTCTTATAGCCCGGGTGTTGCTCCCTTCAGACTACGGTCTGATAGGGATGCTCGCTATTTTTATGGGTGTGGCCCAGACTTTTCTTGACTCGGGCTTCGCCAACGCCCTGATTCAGAAAAAAGACCGGAACACGCTCGACTATTCCACTGTGTTCTATTTCAGCATAGTGATAGGGGTCATTCTTTATCTGATACTATATGTGGCGGCCCCGTGGATTGCCGATTTCTATTCGCAGCCCATTTTGACGCAGATCACAAGGGTGTATATGCTTACTCTGGTGATCAACGGTCTGGCTATTGTACATACGGCCAAAATGACTATCGATCTTGATTTCAGGTCGCAGGCCGTAATCTCAATCGTTTCCATTATTTGCTCCGGCGGCCTGGGAATCTGGATGGCTTATTCAGGCTATGGAGTCTGGGCATTGGTGTGGCAAGGTATATGCCTCGCCTCTGTCCGCATGATTCTCTCATGGATCTTCTGCCGTTGGCTGCCGTTGCTCCGCTTTTCATTGCAGTCGTTCAGGAAGCTTTTTTCTTTCGGAAGCAAGCTTCTCGGATCCTCGCTCATCAACCGTGTCTCTTCCAATCTCTCCACCATCATCATCGGAAAGGTGTTTCACTCTGCGGAACTCGGATTCTTCACACGCGCAAACCAGTTCTGTGTGCTGCCAACTACCACTATCACCAATATAGTGCTGAAGGTAAACTTTCCGATTCTATCACAGCTTCAGGATGATGACGCGCGCCTCCTTGAGGCTTACAAGACTCTGCTGCGCACTCCGGTTTGGCTGCTTTATCCCATTCTCTTCGGTATAGCTGCGCTTGCACGTCCGTTGATCTTGACTCTTCTGGGTGAGAACTGGCTGGGTTCTGCCTCCCTTATCCCGATACTTGCATTCGGCAGTCTCTGGGATCCACTCACACATATCAATCTTAACCTTCTGTATGTGAAGGGACGCTCCGACCTCGTATTGAAACTCGAACTCATCAAGAAGCCTATCGCTTTTGTGATGCTCCTTTCGGCCATACCCTTCGGTATCATAGGAATGTGTATCAGCATAGCTCTCTACAGTTTCATAGCCTTTTGTTTCAATTGCCATTACACCGGCAAGATGCTTGGCTACGGTTTCGGAAAGCAGGTAAGGGAGATTCTGCCGATCTTAGGATATTGCGTTGTGATGCTTGCCGGTGTGGTTCCCTTCAATTTCCTGAATATCCATCCGGCTGCTCAGCTTTTTCTCGGTATCGCGGCCGGCATGATCATCTATATTTCGGTATCTGTTGCCAATAAAGACACATCATATCTCGGTGTAAGAAAGATAATCAAAGAAAAGTTTCATATCTGAACATACTATGCAGGCTATCATATTGGCGGCCGGAATGGGCCGCAGATTAGGAGAATTTACCGCCGACAACACCAAGTGTATGCTTGAAGTCAACGGTGTAAGACTCATCGACAGGATGCTCGCCCAGCTGGAAAAATTCAATCTGAGACGCATCGTTATCGTCACCGGCTATAAGGGAGATAAACTGAGAAGTTATCTCGACAGTAAGTATCCTGACGCAGGGTTCAAGTATGTGGATAATCCCGTCTATGACAAGACCAACAATATCTATTCCCTTTGGCTCGCAAGAGAGTATATGGCCGAAGACGAGACTCTTCTGCTTGAGAGTGACCTGATTTTTGATGATAGTATTCTCGAAGCCGCGGTCACGGCCGACTATCCCGATGTGGCTTTGGTTGCCAAATACCAGACATGGATGGACGGCACGATGGTGCGGATCGATGACGAAAACAATATCGTCAATTTCATACCCAAGAAGGCTTTCAGATATGATAACGTGCCTTTTTACTACAAGACAGTCAATGTCTACCGCCTGAGCGTGGATTTCTGCAAGAATCATTACTTGCCTTTTCTTGAGGCATATATAAAGGTGCTCGGTGAGAACGAGTATTATGAGCAGGTGCTTCGAGTGATTACTCTCATAGATAAGGCTAACATCAAGGCGTTGCCTGTGGGCGACGCTCCATGGTATGAGATCGACGACGTGCAGGATCTGCGCATAGCAGAGACTATTTTCGCCGAGCCCGAGGAGAAACTCAAAAAGTTGCAACAATGTTACGGCGGATATTGGCGTTATCC
>CAMWXO010000151.1 GCA_947178245.1 uncultured Porphyromonadaceae bacterium | reverse complement strand
AATCGATCGACTATATCTCTCACCACAAGGATGACTTCAAGGCTCTCGCCGACGAGAACAACCTTCAACGTATTAAGATGCTCGAGATGGGATTCCGCAACCACCAGATACCCTACGTATCAAACGGCGACCTGACATCCCCATCACGATATGCGGCTAAAGCGAAAGACGGCGACATCTTCTTTCTCCTCACTCCTGACTATAATCTCGATTTCCGCGAGATGGGAATCCTCTTCAGGGAGGGCAACGAGCTGAAGATGATACATGTGTCTTACCCGCGTGAGGAAGTCACCATCGAGATACTTCCCTTCCCCAACTACGTGAAGCGTAACATCAAGCGCATACAGGGAGCACGCATCATAAGAATCTACTGACAATGAAGGGGGCTCATCTGGTGGCGTTCGACCTCGACGACACCCTCGTGGCGGAGGCGCTATTCATCAGAAGCGGCAACCGCCACATCGCCCGATGGCTCCACGAGCGCATCCCGGAGCTGAATCAGCACCGCATAACGTCGGTGATGGACGAAGCCATGATGCGTCGGTTCAACCACTATTCCGCTCTCGAATGGCTGCTCCGGCAGGAAGACATGTCTCACCTTGTCGATATGAAGGAAGTGGTGGCGGAATTCCGCAGACACTGTCCCGACCCCGACATCTATCATCTGCCGCCTTCGAGAAGAGCGCTGCTCTCACGCATCAGGGATGCCGGACATCACACGGCCCTCATCACCGACGGCCGAAGCCTGACCCAGCGCAACAAGGTAATGGCAGCCGGGCTGCATGAGTTTTTTCAGGATGAGGATATACTCATATCCGAAGAAACGGGACACGACAAACTCGCTCCCGATAACTTCCTTGCAGTGATGCGCCGCTATCCCGACGCAACAGCGTTCCACTATGTGGCCGACAATCCGGCTAAAGATTTCGTGCAGCCTTCCCTGCTGGGTTGGCACTCCCATCTGGTGCGGGCGTTTCCGCTGGCGGTGCATCAGGGTATGCCCAGATAGCGGTGAGTCTGCAGACTGAGTGTCCACCGCGGATCTGCCAGCACCCGGCGCACGGTACGCATCGTGTTGCTCCGCCTCTGCTCCTTGTCCTTTACATAGCAGGGCTGCAGATACATCAGCGTATTCTCTTTTCTGCAGGGCAGATCGAAATAGGCTTCGAGAGGCTGACCTATGTCCACAACCTTTATCTCGTCTGCTCTCTCCACCCTTACCTCAGTATTACCCTTCATGTCGTCGATACCGATCTTCGGAGAGACAGTGATCCAGTCTATGCCTTCAGGCAGCGGAACGGTGCCGTTGGTCTCTATCGCTATCTTCTTCCCTGTAGCCTGATGAAGGAGGCGGATGAAGTCCCGGTCTATTCTGAGTGCGGGCTCGCCCCCCGTCAGCACAACCCAGTCGGCTTTATAGAGGTTCACGGCATGTATGATATCGTTATCCGTCATAGCAACCCCCTCGTTGTGACGCGTGTCGCAGAAGGGGCACTCGAGATTGCATCCCGAAAAGCGTATGAATACTGAAGGATATCCGGTGTGATGCCCCTCCCCCTGCAGGGAGTAGAATATCTCGTTTATTTTCTTCATGTCAGTCTTCTTCGTAGATAGCTGTGTTTCCTTCCGACTCCTGCACCTCGCAGCGATAGCACTGCGGGATGGAGTCTACAATCCAACGGGCTATGTTTTCAGCCGTAGGGTTGAAGTCCACCACCTCGTTTATGACAGCATGGTCGAGCAGCGACATGACGTGCCGCTTGATATGTGAGAAGTCCACCACCATGCCGGCCTCATTCAGCTCGCGCGCCTTGCACTCCACCGTGATTATCCAGTTGTGGCCGTGAAGATTCGTGCATTTGCTTTCGTAAGGAAGGCTGAGCCGGTGGGCAGCGGATATTTCAAGTCGTTTTTTAACGTAATACATATTTTTCACAATCAGATTTCCAGTTCGATTCCGGCATCACGCAAAGCTTCGATGCGCTCCACGCACGTACCGCACTTGCCGCAATGCTTCTCCCCTCCCTTATAGCATGAATATGTGAGTGAATAGTCCACACCTATACGCTTACCTATTCGGGCGATATCGCTTTTGGTGATTGAAGTGTAGGGAGCGTCGATGACCACGCCGTCGTAAGTGCCTTGTCTGATGGCTTCGCTCATGGCATCGATGAAGCCCGCTCTACAGTCGGGATATATGGCATGGTCACCTCCATGATTGGCCAGCATCACCTTCGAGAGGCCACGACTCTCGGCAAGCCCGGCCGCCACAGCAAGCATGATGCCGTTGCGGAAAGGAACCACTGTCGACTTCATATTCTCATCGGCATAGTGACCTTCGGGAATATCCTTGCCTCCGATCAGCAGTGACGACTTGAAATATTGGCCAATGAAGGCAAGCGGGATCACAAGATGCTCGATTCCAAGCATCTCGCAGTTCTTGCGCGCGCATTCTATCTCGCGGGCATTGTGGCGTGAGCCATAATCGAATGTCACTGCAAGAGCTATCTCCTCTTTACGATCATGAAGCAGTGTGGTGGAATCCATGCCTCCGCTGAGCACTAATACTGCATTTTTCATATTCAAAAGTCGAGATTATCAGTTAAACGCTTTTTGGCAAGTTCCTTATGCTCCTCATCGCCCCAATTGGCAAAAGGATGGATCGAGATGCCGCCACGCGGCATGAAGATACCCTTCACCTCGATATAGCGCGGATCCATGAGTTTTTTCAGATCCTTCATGATGATATTGACGCAGTCTTCGTGAAAGTCTCCATGATTGCGGAATGAGAAGAGATAAAGCTTCAGGCTTTTGCTCTCCACCATTCTGCGGCGCGGGATATAGGATATCTTGATGTGCCCGAAGTCAGGCTGCCCCGTCTTCGGACATAGGGTAGTGAACTCGGGGCAGTCAAGCCTCACCACATATTCATTTTCGGGATGCTTATTCTCGAAAGTCTCGAGAATGGAGGGATCATAGTCGTAACTATACGCCGTGCCCTGATTTCCGAGGAGTGTTACTCCATCAAGTTCTTTTTCAGTTCTCATAATTTGATCATCAAAGGTGATTCAATAATCCGGCCTTTACCGGAAGCTACCGGAAAAACAGTCCGATGCCCTTGCAAAATTACAAAAAAAAAATGTAGATTCCAAATTTCAGGAACCGACCAAGAAATATTTATCAATTTTTTATTTTCTCATCATGCGCTTACCATGATATCATGCCACGTCATCATACATCAACATCGCAAACAGTACCGCGCTTTATCGCACGTTAAGGAAATTCATGTGCCATGTCACTCCCAGAGACGCATACAGCGTCTTATCCTGCATTAATTCGGCCGGATTCTTGTTTTTTCCGAAAGAATAGAATGCGGCGGCATGGGCCCGCAAAGTGTGGCGAGAGTTCCTGATAGGAAACCATTCAGCCACAGCGCCCACCATGGTGAGTTCCGATCCGCGGGCTATCTCTGTTTTTGTGGTCTGGTTGCGGCCCATATTGCAGTCGTAAGACACTTTCCCGGAGAACTTCCAGGCCGGCGAGAGATTGTAGGCCACCTCCGCCATGAAGGTATTGGTTTTGAAGATGCTGTTGCCATGATAGGTGCGGGTTGTGGCATCGAGAAGCACCGTGAAGCGGTCGTCAATCACAAACTTATTGCCGAGCGCCACGAAATTGCAATATTGCCCTTTTTCATATCCGATCTCATTGACAGACCAGACCGTCTCCAGGCGCACGAGATCTGTGATGCGGTGAGCGCCCCGCCACATAAGGTTGTAGGCCTGGCGCTTATCCACATCTGA
>CAMWXO010000150.1 GCA_947178245.1 uncultured Porphyromonadaceae bacterium | reverse complement strand
CCGGAGCCGAGGCAGCGATAATTCCGGAGATATCCACCGAGGTAGACCAGCTGGCGGAACTCATAAAGAACGGATTCCGCAAGTCGAAGAACTCCTCAATAGTGCTCGTGGCCGAATCCCCCATCACGGGCGGAGCGATGGGCCTCGCACAGCGCGTGAAAGACGAATATCCCAACTATGACGTGCGCGTGTCGATCCTCGGACACCTGCAGCGAGGCGGAAGCCCCACGGCCCACGACCGCATTCTCGCCTCGCGCATGGGAGCGGCTGCCGTAGACGCCCTGCTCGACGACCAGCGTAACGTGATGATCGGAATACGCAACGATGAAATCGTATATGTGCCCTTCGTGAAAGCGATACACAACGAGAAGACCGTGAACCGCGAGAAACTCGAGACACTGCGCCGTCTCTCCATCTGATGAGCCGGAACACATCCAACAAAACCCTGATCGCAATCAACCGCGCCCTGCTCCGGGCCACATTCCGGAGTCTGGGCGCGCTTCCCTGGCGCGTGCTCTACGCACTGGCCTCATCACTCGCGTGGCTCGCCCACAGCGTGGTGAAATACCGCCGCGCCATCTGCGCCGACAACATCCGCACCTCATTTCCGGAAATGACGGAAGCTGAAGTGAAGCGCACCTCACGACGCTTCTATTCCCTGCTGGCCGACTACTTCGTGGAGACAGTGAAACTCGGCTCGATGGGACGCGACGAGATGATGCGCCGCATGAAGTTTGAGAATGTGGAGGAAGTGAACGCCGACCTGCGCAAGGGGCGAAACGTGAGCGTCTTTCTCGGCCACATATTCAATTGGGAGTGGGTATCGACGATGCCCCTCTGGCTCGATCTGACCACCGGCGCCCGCCCCTGCCAGATATATCATCCGCTCGACAATATCGCGGCCGATCAGGTATTCGCTGCCCTGCGCACACGCTTCGGCGCCACCAACCTCAGCATGGCCGAAGCGCCGAAGGCCCTCCTGGAGATGCAGCGCGACGGCACCACCACCATCACCGGATATATCGCCGACCAGACACCGCCCTGGAACGCGCTGCACCATTGGCTCACATTCCTGCACCACGACACGGCCGTCTTCATGGGAGCGGAAAAAATCAGCAGGAAACTCCACGCGGCTGCCTACTACATCGACATGCGGAGTCCGGCAAGAGGGGAATACGTGGCCCGCTTCGTGAAGATGACGCCCGACTCCGCCAAGGAGAAGCCCGGAGATCTTACGCAGAACTACTTCGACATGCTGGCGGCATCGATACGCCGCGACCCGGCACGCTGGCTCTGGACTCACCGCCGTTGGAAACATCATCGCAACCACGATGCCGGCGACGCTCCCCGCTGAGCGGGCGGCGACAATTTTTCATTTGCCCGTCTGATTTTTTTTTACTAACTTTGCATCTCCAACTAAACCTTTTACATCAATCGCATCATGCTTAACATCAGAGTCTAATGGAACAGGTATTCTCATACATCATCGGCCTCGGAGCCGCAGTGATGATGCCTGTCATCTTCACTATCCTCGGCGTCTGCATCGGAATCCGGCTCGGCGACGCGCTCAAGAGCGGCCTCAAGGTAGGCGTCGGATTCATAGGTCTCTCCATCGTCACCGCACTTCTCACCTCGGCCCTCGGCCCCGCCCTTCAGGACGTGGTGGACATCTACGGGCTGCAGCTCAAGGTATTCGACATGGGATGGCCGGCGGCGGCTGCCGTGGCCTACAACACTGCCGTGGGCGCATTCATCATTCCGGTCTGCCTCGGAGTGAACCTTCTCATGCTCCTCACCAAAACCACCCGCACGGTGAATATCGACCTCTGGAACTACTGGCATTTCGCCTTCATCGGAGCCGTGATTTATTTCGCTACGGGATCTCTCGCATGGGGCTTCTTCGGCGCCATCATCTGCTACATCATCACCCTGGTACTCGCCGACATGACCGCCTACAGATTCCAGAACTACTACAAGGATATGGACGGCATCTCGATTCCCCAGCCTTTCTGCGCCGGCTTCGCGCCCTTCGCATGGCTCATCAACAAGGGCCTCGACAAGATTCCCGGCATGGACAAGGTTGAGATCGACGCCGAAGGCCTCAAGAAGAAGTTCGGACTCCTCGGCGAGCCCCTTTTCCTCGGCGTGGTGGTGGGAGTAGGCATCGGCTGCCTCACCTGCCGCTCCGGAGCGGAAATCATCGATAAGATTCCCTATATCCTTGCCCTCGGCATCAAGATGGGAGCCGTGATGGAGCTCATCCCGCGCGTCACGGTGCTCTTCATCGAGGGCCTGAAGCCCATCTCCGACGCCACAAGGCAGCTGATAGCCCGCAAGTTCAAGGGAGCCGACGGCCTCAACATAGGCATGTCGCCCGCGCTCGTGATTGGCGACCCAACGACGCTCGTGGTGTCGCTGCTGCTCATTCCCGTCACTCTCCTGCTCGCAGTGATTCTGCCGGGCAACCAGTTCCTGCCCCTCGCTTCGCTGGCCGGCATGTTCTATCTCTTCCCACTCGTGCTCCCCTTCACCAAGGGCAACGTGCTCAAGACTTTCATCGTAGGACTCGTGATCATCACAGCCGGCCTCTATATGGTGACCAACATAGCGCCGGCCTTCACGCTCGCCGCCCACGACGTATTCGTGGCCACCGGCGACGCAGCCGTGGCCATCCCGCAAGGCTTCGAGGGAGGTTCGCTCGACTTCGCTTCGTCGCCCCTCTGCTGGGTGCTCTATCAGTGCTCGGTCAATCTAAAATGGATCGGCGCCGGAATCCTCGTGATCATCTCATGCGCCATGATGTGGTGGAACCGCGTGCATATCGCCCGCAACCAGCGCGCAATGGCCGATAAGGACTCCGACCGCCTTCAGGAAAACATCTGATCCCCCCTCCCTTTTGCTGAAGCCTACCTTTCTTTTTTTTACAGGCATCTCCTTTTCACCGGTTCCGACTGAAGCCGGAACTCCCAAATCCCTAAAAATCAAAAAAGCTCAAAAATATGAAAAAACTTATTCTTTCAATCGCAGCCGCTTTCGCAGCGATCTCGGCCTCCGCTCAGGTGAGCTACACCATCCAGCGCGCCTGCCATCCCGATGACGTGAAGAAATACGACACAACTCAGCTCCGCGACAGATTCTGCATGGAAAAGGTGATGGAGGAAAACAAGATCAACCTCACATACTCCATGTATGACCGCCTCATCTTCGGCGGCGTAGTGCCCGTGGGCAAGGATATCGTGCTCGAGACCATCGACCCCCTGAAGGCTGAATACTTCCTCGAGCGCCGCGAGCTCGGTGTCATAAACGTGGGCGGCGACGGCGTGGTGAGCGTAGACGGCAAAGACTACGAACTCCACTTCAAGGATGCCCTCTACGTGGGATGCGGAAACAAGAACGTTGTCTTCAAGAGCAAGGACGCTGCCAATCCCGCCCGCTTCTACATCAACTCCACACCGGCCTACAAGCAGTATAAGACCCAGCTCATCACAATCGACGGGCGCAAGGGCACCATCCCGGCCAACCGCATGCACCTCGGCTCGCTCGAGGAGAGCAACGACCGCATCATCAACCAGCTAATCACGAGCAACGTGCTCCAGGAGGGCCCCTGCCAGCTGCAGATGGGCCTCACAGAGCTCCTGCCCGGAAGCGTATGGAACACGATGCCCGCACACACCCACGACCGCCGCGTCGAGGCTTATTTCTACTTCAACCTCACTCCCGGCAACGCTATCTGCCACCTCATGGGCGAACCGCAGGAAAACCGCGTGGTATGGCTCCACAACGAGCAGGCCATCATGAGCCCCGAATGGAGCATCCATG
>CAMWXO010000149.1 GCA_947178245.1 uncultured Porphyromonadaceae bacterium | reverse complement strand
ATGTCAAGCTGAGCCTCATTGACAAGCAGCGCAATCATCCATCGCAAAACGGCATGCGCCAGATTGCCTATCAGGTCTGGAAATCGTCGGCTCCCGTGCTTTACAAACATCTTGAAGAGAAAAAATGACACACGGAGTCGATAGTGAGATCATCACTGAAAGCCATCCGTTTCCGCCATTTCTTCCGGAAGGAGCCAAAGTGCTCTTAATGGGCACTTTCCCTCCCGGCTCACACCGATGGAGCATGAATTTCTATTATCCCAATCCGATCAACGACTATTGGCGGATATGCGGTTTGCTCTTTCTCGGCGATAAGAATGCCCTGTATGATGCGGAAAGGAAGTGTTTCCGCGAAGATGAATGCAGAAGTCTAATGGCAAGGCATCACATAGCGATGAACGATACCGGGCGCGAGGTGCGCCGCCTGAAGGGCAATGCCTCCGACAAGCATCTCGAGATTCTGGTGCCTGTGCCTCTGTTCGATCTGCTGAAGGAGATACCGGAGTGCAGCACGGTTGCCACAACCGGAGAGAAAGCGGCAGAAGTGATAGCACAGCTCACCGACACCCCGCTCCCAAAGATGGGCGAGATGGTGGAAGGGCCCGATGGCCTGAAAATATGGCGCATGCCTTCCACAAGCCGCGCCTATCCTATGAAACTTGAGAAGAAGGCGGAATACTATGTAGAACTTTTCCGCTCGGCAGGAATTCTGTAATCCCTGCCATCCGCTTTCTCCACTACTTTTGCTCCAGCATATTCAGAAACTCGTCTTCCCCGACAATAGGGATGCCGAGTTTCTGGCATTTTTCAAGCTTGGCCGGCCCCATATTGTCGCCTGCAAGCACAAATGAGGTTTTCTTTGATATACTTCCAACATTCTTGCCACCGTTAGCCTCGATAATCTCCTTATATTCGTCGCGGCTATGGTGGCTGAACGTGCCGGATATCACTATGCTCTTGCCTTCAAGCACTGTTCCGGCCTGCTGCATCTTGTCTTCGTCCAGCTGCATCTGCAGGCCCGCAGCTTTCAGACGCTCGATGTTTTCCACCGCCACCGGATCGCGCAGATATTCGAATATGCCCTGTGCTATCGTGGGGCCTACGTCGGGTATAGCCTGAAGTTGCTCCACACTCATCTCCTGCATCCTGTCCATACTCTTCACGGCTTTGGCCACACGTTTTGAAGTGGTCTCCCCCACGTTGGGAATGGAAAGGGCGTAGATTACCCTTTCAAAGGGCACTTTCCTTGATTCCTCCAGACCCTGGAGTATTCTTTCGGCACTTCTGTCGCCGAACCGTTCCAGCAACGACAGTTGTTCTTTCGTGAGGTCGTACAGGTCGGCCGGAGTCGTCACGAGTTCCCTGTCAAAGAGAAGTTCGGCTGTTTCTTCACCGATTCCGTCGATATTCATCATGCGCCGTGCGCAAAAGTGTTCTATCCTGCCTGTGATCTGCGGTCGGCATCCGTATTTGTTGGGGCAAATACGGGCGGCATCCCCATCATTACGCACCAGAGGAGTGCCACATTCGGGGCAGCAGACCACAAACTCCACTTTCGGCTCGCCCGGAGTGCGCCGTGAGGTATCGACACCGGTTATCTTCGGAATAATCTCCCCACCCTTCTCCACATAAAGCCAATCCTTCTCATGGATATCGAGTTCTGCCATGATATCGGCGTTATGAAGCGATGCCCGCTTCACGATAGTGCCTGAGAGGAGCACCGGCTCCAGATTGGCTACCGGCGTCACGAATCCCATGCGGCCGGTCTCAAAACTGACGTATTTCAGTTGCGTACAGGCATTCTCCGGATTGAACTTGAATGCCACCGCCCAGCGCGGCGACTTGGCGGTGAAGCCAAGATTGAGCTGCTGGCGCAGTGAATTGACTTTAAAGACAAGGCCGTCGGTTGCCACAGGCAATTCCTTCCGGTGTATGTCCCAGTGCCCGATATAATTATTGACGTCTTCTTCCGTCTTCAGTATCCGCATCTCTCCCGAAACCTTGAATCCCCACCTGCGGGCCGCTTCCATATTCTCATAGTGCGACCCGTAGGGAAGTTCGTCTGAGAGCAGATAATAGAACACGGCATCGAGCCTGCGTTTGGCCACTTCTTTCGGATCCTGGGTCTTGAGCGTGCCGCTGGCCGCGTTGCGCGGATTTGCGAAGAGCGGCTCCTCATTATATTCGCGCTCCTTGTTAAGCTCGTTGAAGACAGTCCACGGCATAAGTATCTCACCGCGAATCTCGAATCTCTCTGGCCAGTCGCCCGGATGAAGCACGAGAGGAATGCTGCGGATGGTCTTGACATTGACCGTCACGTCGTCGCCCTGTGTGCCGTCGCCCCTTGTCACGGCCCTTACAAGCCGCCCATTCTCGTAAGTGAGTGAAATCGAAGTCCCGTCATATTTCATCTCTCCCGTGATCTCGAAATCTTCTCCACCGAGTCCTTTCTTGACGCGGTCGAACCATTCGTCAACTTCTTCAATGCTATACGTATTGGCAAGCGAGAGCATCGGGCGCTCGTGAGTGACGTGAGCGAAGCCTTTGCTGAGGTCTGACCCTACGCGCTGAGTGGGCGACAGAGGGTCGGCCATCTCCGGATGCGCTTGCTCGAGAGCCTCGAGTTCCTTCATCAGAAGATCAAACTCCTTGTCGCTGATCTCGGGTGAGTTCAAAACGTAATAATTGTGATTGTGCCTGTTGAGTTCTTCTCTCAACGCCAGTATTCTGTCTACCTCATTCATGGTGTGATTTTCTCTTCAATTATTTTCAATCTTCTTCTCCGGCATCCAGGGATATTCCACACTCCAGAGAAACAGGGCTTCACCGGGCATCGACTGTCCCGCGGCGCATCTGTCTCTGCGTGAGATCACTTCCCTGAATTCTTCTACCGTCATTTTTCCCCGCCCAACTTCCACGAGCGTACCTACCACGGCCCTTACCATGTTGCGCAGAAACCTGTCGGCGCTTATGGTGAAGACAGCCCCCGAGTCGCCTTCGCGTGTCCATTCGGCCCTCGAAACATGGCAGATGTTCGTTTTCGCATCGCTGTGCAGTTTGGCAAAGGATGTGAAGTCTTCCGTCTCGAGCAGAACGGAGGCTGCCCTGTTCATCTCATCGAGATCGAGACCATGAGGACAATACCAGCTCAACGGATAGAAGAAAGGCGTCTTTGAGAAGCAGACGAAATATTTATAAGTTCTCTGCCGGGCATCAAACCTGGCATGGGCATCATCTACTACCCTGATTATGTCATAAATGGCTATATCTTTCCCTGCAAGACGATTGAGCGACACGAGCAGTTTCCCTGTATCCGGCAATTCGTCGTCATAGTCGAAGTGGGCGTACATCTCTCGTGCATTCACGCCTGTGTCCGTGCGTCCGGCCCCCGTTATTGCAACAGGAGTTCTGAGTGCCGTAGATAGAGCCCGCTCTATAGTCTCCTGCACACTCGGGGCGTTAGGCTGAATCTGCCAGCCGTGGAAAGGAGCCCCCCTGTAGGCCAGACGTAGGAAATATCGTGCCATGAATCAATCTCTCTCAAGATATGTGATTCCGTATAGGCCGGATTTATAAATGTTCAGGAATTGTCGGCCCTCTTCCGCCGTAATACGTCCGTTTTTCATCGATTTCGATACCCACGTCTCGAGGTTCCTGACGAGTTTCTTGGGATTGTATTCCACGTAGTCAAGAACGTCGGCCACCGGTTCGCCGTCGATAACCTGCTCGATATCGTATCCGTCTTTCTCGCATGTATATTATACACATCTCCGAGCCCACGCGCCGCTCAGGGGGGGGGGGTGGCGGGGTCGGGGGGGAGATGGG
>CAMWXO010000148.1 GCA_947178245.1 uncultured Porphyromonadaceae bacterium | reverse complement strand
TAGACTTAGGATCTAGTGTCTAACGACGTGGGGGTTCGAGTCCCCCCGGGCGCACGCAAAAAAGACGCATTCCCTCTCGGGATGCGTCTTTTTCATGCTTACGGCGATGATGTCAGAACCGGAGTCCGATTACGCCCGAGCACTGGGCGAGGCGGGTGGTGATATCGTTGCATTCAAGCCCCTGGAAGCGGTAATCGAATCCGATTGTGAGGGCGTATCTGCCCAGTTGCCAGTCTGCGCGGAGCCTGCTTTTGACATGAGGCCGGTTGCCCCACCATCCGAAATGAGCCAGCCCGGAATGATTGCCTACATAAATCTCATAATAAGTTTCCCCGTATGCGGGGCAGAAGAAGCATCCTGCCGTAGGCAGTTCTATGCTTTCGCTTATGCTGAGAGGTCGCCCGCACAGTTTCAACCGGTCATAACCTCCTCTTGCGGTGAGCGATATACCTGTCCACATTAGAGCCTGTGCCGGATTGTTCCCGTTTCTTGGAAGATATAGCACTCCGGCATCCACTCCGGCGGCTGCGCCGGCTGCGAAATTGAAGCCTGAGGAAGTATGCCAGAGTCGTTCCACTCCCCACTGCAGGGTGAGGGTAAGGTCATACATTCTCGAATTTTTGGCCGGGCTCAGAAGATAGCCATAGTTGAGGTCTCCCTGTGCCTGCATTCCCACAGTGCCTTCACGCCATGAAGGGCGCCGCCACTCGTAGTGCAGGCCGTAGCCGGGCCCGGAGTAGGTGAGCGGTGAGAGATATGTGCAGCGTGTGGTCTGATGTCCTGCCATCAGCTCCAGCCGCTGTTCGGCACAGGTGCATTCCCATGCGAGCAGGGTGATTGCTGCGGAAAGCAGATATTTCAGGAAGTGGAATTGCTTCATGGTTTATTAAAAAACAGGACGCACTTCAGGCGTGCGTCCTGATTATGGTGGCAACTGTGCAGGATGCACACACCGAGGCAGGCATCATGCGTGAGTGTCTTATGAGTTGGAGGTAGTGCTGCGGCGTGTGCGGCGCTTGGGTGCGGGTGCGGCCGCCACTTCTTCTATGCCGGCAAGGGCTCCATCGATGAGGATGCGTCCGCAATATTCGCACACGATCACTTTCTTGTGCATCTTTATCTCGAGCTGGCGCTGGGGCGGGATGCGGTTGAAGCAGCCGCCGCAGGCATTTCTCTGCACGCAGACGATGCCGAGACCGTTGCGGGCGTTCTTGCGTATGCGCTTGAAGGCGTTGAGCGTGTAGTCGTCTATCTTGCTCTCGAGCTCCTTTGCCTGAATGAGGAGTTTTTCCTCTTCCTGCTTCGTCTCGGAGATGATTTCTTCCAGCTCCTTTTTCTTGTCTTCGAGATTATGCTCTCGGTCGGTGAGCTCTTCCTGAGTCTTCACGATCTCTTCCTGGCGCTCGTTGATCTTGGCTTGAGCCTCACGGATATTCTTCTCGGCGAGCTCGATCTCGAGGCTTTCGAATTCCTTCTCTTTCTCAAGGAAGGAGAATTCGCGGTTATTGCGCACGTTGTCGATCTGCTCGTCATAGCGGGCAATCTTTATCTTGCGCTGCTCGATGTCGCCTTTCTTCACGTTGATAAGACTGTTCTGCCGGTCTATCTCATCCTGATAGTTCTGGATGCGGGTCTGAAGGCGGATGATGTCGTCTTCAAGATCCTTCACTTCCAGAGGGAGCTCGCCGCGCACATTCTTGATGCGATCCACTTCCGACAGGCATGTCTGAAGCTTGTAGAGTGCGGTGAGGCGTTCTTCCACCGAACGCTCTTTGTCGTGTTTCTTGTCTGTAGCCATTATAGTTTTGATTTGGAACTCGGATTCCGCAGTGCTTAATCACCCGGTGGGATTGATTTCTGACACCCGGAATCGTTCAGTCTCAATTTATTAATAATTCCTCTGTCTTTTCTCAAAATAGTGTCTGCTGCTTCTCATACGAGTGTCTGAATGGGATTGTGCTCGCATTCAGAGAAATATGTGATGCAGTAGGGACATTTCTGGCGTATTGCGCGGCATAGTATCTTGCGGCTGCACAGTTCGCTTTCGAAGTGGCCTATGTCGGCGAGCAGAATCTCGCTGCCATATCCGGTGAAATCATGATATTTCAGGTCGCCGCACAGGTAGACGTCAGCTCCCGATGCGAGGGCCGTCTTGATGAAGCTTCCGCCCGATCCTCCGCATAGAGCCACCTTGCGCACCACGATTCCCGGTGTCTGCGCCGAATACCGGAGATCTTTCACGGCGAAAGCCTCCTTCACCTTGCGCAGAAATTCCAGTTTCGGTGTAGGCTCCACTATGCCCACTACGCCGAGGCCTTCGCATGACGTGCCGCTCGGGCTGGGCTCAAGGGGTCTGCATTCCTTCATGCCGAGCATATGCGCCATCTCGTAGCTCACTCCCTCGAATGCAGAGTCGAGATTGGTGTGGGCGGAATATATGGCGATGTCTCCTTTCAGAGCTGCCGCGGCGATCCTTTCGGTGGGTGTGGCTCCCGTCAGCTTTTTCAGTCCTCCGAATATCAGGGGATGATGGCTCACGATCATGTTGCATTCGCGTTTGCGCGCTTCGGCAAGTATCTCCTCCGTCACATCAAGACACAGGAGCACACCTGTCACCTCCATCTCCGGATTTCCGATCTGCAGACCGGGATTGTCCCAGCTCTCCTTCAGGGAGAGCGGGGCAAACTCTTCGATGGCCTTGGCTATATCTATGACTTTTGTCATTCCTTAACTTTAAGTTCCAGATCAAGCTCTTCGAGCTGTGCAGGGTCGAGGGGTGAGGGTGATTCGTTCATCACGTCCCGGCCCGAATTGTTTTTAGGGAAAGCGATGGTGTCGCGGATGCTGTCAAGACCAGCAAGAATGGCTACGCAGCGGGCGAAGCCGAGTTCAAGACCTCCGGGAGGGGGCGCTCCATACTGGAAGGCACTCATGAGGAAGCCGAATTGCTCCTGAGCCTTCTCGGGTGTGAAGCCGAGCAATTCAAACATCTCGTTCTGCAGTTCGGAGTCATGAATACGTATCGAGCCGCCGCCGAGTTCCGTGCCATTGACAATGATGTCGTAGGCAGTGGCCCTTACATTGCCTGTGTCGGTGCGGAGCATCGGTATGTCTTCCGGATTGGGCGAAGTGAAGGGATGATGCATCGCGTAGAAGCGCTGCGTCTCCTCATCCCACTCGAAGAGCGGAAAATCCACCACCCAAAGGCATGCGAATGTATTCTTGTCGCGCAGACCGAGACGGTTGCCCATCTCGAGGCGGAGTTCGCAGAGTTGCTTGCGTGTCTTCATAGCCTCGCCGCTCATCACGAGAAGGAGATCGCCGGGCTCGGCGCCTGCAAGTTTTCCCCATTCGGCGAGCTGCTCGTTGCTGTAGAATTTTCCTACGCTGCTCTTTATGCTGCCGTCATCCTCGAACTTGACCCACATCAGACCTTTGGCGCCCACCTGCGGACGCTTCACGAAGTCGGTCAGTTCATCTATCTGCTTGCGGCTGTAGCCGGCACAGCCCTTGGCGCAGATGCCCACGGTGAGCTCGGCATCGTCCACCACTGAGAATCCATGACCTTTGGCCACGTCAGTGAGCTCCACAAACGGCATTCCGAAGCGGATATCGGGCTTGTCGCTTCCGTAGAGACGCATGGCGTCGTTCCAGGTCATGCGGGGGAAAGGCTCGGTGAAGTCGATGCCCTTCACATACTTGAATATATGCTTCACGAGTCCCTCAAACATTTCGATCACATCTTCCTGCTCAACGAAACTCATCTCGCAGTCTATCTGCGTGAATTCCGGCTGGCGGTCGGCGCGGAGGTCTTCATCGCGGAAGCATTTGGCTATCTGGAAGTAGCGGTCGTAGCCCGACACCATCAGAAGTTGCTTGAATAACTGCGGACTC
>CAMWXO010000147.1 GCA_947178245.1 uncultured Porphyromonadaceae bacterium | reverse complement strand
CCCGTATGGAGTAGCGGTCGTGATAAGCATGGCAGAAGCGAAGGGCGATATTGCTGCCGCCCATTATCATCACCTTGCGTATGATCTTGGTCTTCTTCCCGCAAAGGTCGCGCACTTCCTCCACATATTCGGGAGTGGTGATGAAATATACTATGTCGTCGATCTCGATGGAGTCATTACCGCCCGGAATCACGGTCTCGGAGTTGCGCTTGATTGCCGCTACGTGAAAGTGATGGGCCGAGACAGGCAGATCGCGCAGCTTGACGCCCACAAGCCCGGAATTATCGCGTATCTTCACACCGACGAGAATCAGCTGTCCTCCTCCGAGTTCGGCCCAGTAGCGCGCCCAGTTGTGTGAGAGCGCGAGGTCGATGGCCTGAGCCGCGAGATATTCCGGATAGATGAGGGTGTCTATTCCGAGTTCCTTGAGGATACGCAGGTTATCCTTTTTCATGAACTCGAAATTGTCGATGCGCGCCACGGTCTTCTTCACTCCGAGTTTTTTCGCTATGGAGCAAGACGTGATGTTACGTGTCTCGAATGGAGTGACCGCTATGTAGAGATCAGCCGTGTCGATGCCGGCGCTTCTCATGGTCTCGAACGATGATGTCGAGCCGTTGAGGGTCATTAGATTATAGTGCGAATCAAGATTGTCGAGCTTCTGCTGGTCGCTGTCGATCAGTATTATGTCTTGATTCTCATTGCTGAGCATCTTTGCGAGATGGGTGCCTACTTCTCCGGCGCCCGCTATGATGATCTTCATTATGACGACGCGATTACTTTAACTCGGCGAGCGCGGCGCAAGCGGCATTAGCTATGCCTTCGCTGTCGAGCCCGTTATCATGGTGCAGTTCCGCCACTGTGCCGTGGTTCACCCATTGGTCGGCGATGCCCACAGCCCTTACCTTCACGTCCGTGTTATTGTCGCGGCACCATTCCGTCACGGCAGATCCGAATCCGCCGGCAAGGATGCCGTCTTCCACGGTCACTATCGCCTTATATTTCGCGGCGATGGATGCCAGGAGTTCCGTGTCGAGCGGCTTCACCCATATCATATCGTAGATGTCGGCGCTGATGCCACGCCCGGCGAGTTCCTCTTTAGCCTTCCTTGCCTCTGGAAGCATGGCTCCGAGCGAGAGAATGGCCACTTCGGCATCATCACTCACCGATATGGCCCTTCCTCTGCCTATGGGAATCTCACGCATCCGTGTCTGCCAGTCGGGAGTGGTGGCTTTTCCGCGCGGATAGCGTATGGCCATAGGGCCGTCGCTCTTCAGTGACGTGAACATAAGGTTGCGCAGGGTCTCCTCATCGGCCGGAGCGGCTACTTTCATATTGGGAATGCAGCGCAGATAGGCTATGTCGAGAAGACCGTGGTGAGTCACTCCGTCTTCGCCCACAATTCCGGCGCGGTCGATGCAGAATGTCACCGGCAGTCCCTGGATGCAGACATCGTTCACTATATTGTCGTATGCCCGCTGCAGGAATGTGGAGTAAATAGCCGTGAAGGGGCGTTTTCCGCCCGTGGCGAGGCCTGCAGAGAATGTCACGGCATGTCCTTCCGAAATGCCGACGTCGAAAGTGCGTTCGGGATAAGCCTCGAGCATGAGGCCAACCGACGTTCCGCTCGGCATGGCCGCAGTAACCCCCATCACCCTCGGATCTTGCCCGGCGAGCTCCACGAGAGTCCTGCCGAACACTTCCTGCCAGGGCAGGGGAGACCCCTCTATGTGTTTCTTAATTTTTTCTCCGGTCTCGGGGTTGAAGAGGCCGGGCGCGTGCCATGCCGCGGGATTGAGCTCCGCCTCCTTGTATCCTTTACCTTTCACGGTGTGAAGATGCAGGAGTCTGGGAGTGGTCATGTCTTTAAGCTCTGTGAGGATTTTCACGATCTTTATCACGTCGTGCCCGTCGAAAGGCCCGAAATATCTTATGTTAAGCCCCTCGAAGATGTTCTGCTTGCCGCTCACGAGGCTTTTGACCGAATTGAAGAATCTCTGTATTCTCCCCTTGCCTTCCTCGGTCATCACACCCCTGCGGCGGAACGAGTTATACAGTCGGGCGCGCCACTTGTTATACTTCGCAGACGTGGAGAGCTCCGATAGGTAAGCATGCAGCCCTCCCACATTGGCATCTATACTCATTTCGTTGTCGTTGAGTATGATGAGGAGGTTGTTTGGATTGTTGGCCACATTGTTGAGCCCCTCAAATGCAAGCCCTCCGCTTATCGAAGCGTCGCCAATCAGAGCCACGGTGTGGCTGTTTTCTTTTCCCGGAGTGTTGTAGTCGGCTATCGCCCTTCCCAAAGCGGCTGAGATTGAGTTTGACGCGTGTCCGGTGATGAAAGTGTCATATTCCGATTCAAGGGGGGAGGGGAAGCCGCTTATTCCCCCTTTGGTGCGCTGATAGGGAAACTTGTCTTTTCGTCCGGTCAGTATCTTATGTGCGTAGGCCTGATGCCCCACATCCCAGAAAAGATGATCAGTAGGAGTGTCATACACGTAGTGGAGAGCCACAATTATGTCTACGGCACCCATGCTTGAGGCGAAATGGCCCGGATTGACAGACAGGTGATCGATGATGAATCGCCTGATGTCTTCACACAACTCCGGCAACTGCTCGAGACGCAGTTTCCGGACGTCGGCGGGCGAGTATATGCTGTCGAGAAGACCATAGCCGGAGGTCTTGACATTTCTGGTGGTATGACCGGAATCCTGTTTCATATTTCTATCAATTCTTATCGCTCCTGAAATATTTTTTATATAGGGGCACGAAGATAATGATACCGCTCATGGCAGCGATCAGGATATTTTTTAGATTGAATCCGTCTGCTGATGTGAGCAGTCCAACGCAAAGCCAGACCCATACGAGGGCGAGGATTGCCAGACCTGCGATTCGTGTCGGTTTCATTTGAAATGCGAAGTTAACATTTTTTTTTGATATAATGCCGATTTTTTTTAGTAATTTTGCATTGCTAATCAAAAAATCTCTCACGTTCATATCCCACTGCATCACTATTTATGAAAAAATATTATAATTATTCGCCTGAGATTCCAAGCGGAGACGACCTCCAAGACGATATTCCCGAGATCGGGCCGCAACAGGAAGAGCAGGTGGAGAAACCCCGCCGCAGACGCCGCCCGTCGGCTGCCGCCCAGCGCCCGGCCGCGCAGCAGGCTGCCCATGCGGAGCCTGCGCCGGCGAAAGCCCCTGCCGCTCCACAGAAGCCATTCATGGAGAGCGTAAGCGACTGGTTCCATTCCACCGGAACCCGCATGGTGGCGGGTATCATTCTCGGAGGCATGGCTCTCTGGCTCGGCATAGCGTTCTTCTCCTATTTCGGCAACTGCATCGCTGACCAGAGCGTTGTGGAGAGTTTACCGGCCGGCGCGGCCGATGGCATCGGCAACGATGCCGGAGAGGGGGGCGCACGCCGCACGGAGTTCCTTATCAATAAAGGTTTCGGTGTAGGATCGTTTGTGATAGTGGTCTGGCTCCTGTGCCTGTCGATGAAATTGCTCGTGGGCTATCCGCGTTTCAGGACTCTCGACTTCACCATCAAGTCGCTGATCGCTTTCATCACGCTCAGCGTGGTGGTGGGGATGCTCAGCATCGGACTTGACACCGACGTGAACTGGGGAGGCCTTCACGGACGCATCATCAATGAGAAAGTATATGAGTTCATAGGCTGGACGGGCGCCATCATTCTCTCGGTGGTGCTGATAGCCATTTTCGTTGTGATCTGTCTGCGCGATTTCATAAAGTGGATAATGAGGAAAAAACACGCCTACGATGAGCGTCGCCGTCGTGAGCGTGAGGAGCTCGAGGCAATCCGCCTCAAGGAAGAGGAAGTGAGGGCGACCGAACGCCGCGAGCTTGAAGACGAAGCGCGCAGTGGTGAGG
>CAMWXO010000146.1 GCA_947178245.1 uncultured Porphyromonadaceae bacterium | reverse complement strand
GTCCTGTCGAGGAAACCCGCCTGTCCGAAAAATATCGATTCCGTCTGCAGTATATTGTCTGAATGGCGCCTCAGATGGTTGAGGCGGATACTCTTCGCCAGCATCTCGAAAGGCTCGCTGTTGAGGCCGAATCCCAGTCCCCGTGCGAAAGTCTCGAAGCAGGTCGCGTTCCAGTCTCCCTGATTCCTCCTCAGGGCCTCCTCTATTCTGGCTGCCTTGTGCTGCAGGCGTTCGGTAGAGAGCGTCTCAAGCCAGTCGGCCCGGTGCAGACGGTCGATGCGGTCGATGCGTCCGGCGCAGCGTATCTCCGCTGCCGATGAGTTGAGATAGGCGAATGTACGGTAGAAATTCTCGGGCAGCGTCACCTGCATCTGCGGCAGTTCGGAGCCGTCGGCCCTCGATATGCGCGTGTCGCTCACGCTCACCACGTGGAGCACTACATTGTCGTAGGCCGGATCGCTGCTGTGGCCGTGCCTGTGCCAGTCTGATGCCTTGATATGGATCTCGACGTTTCCGGCCCATGTCTTGCCGTCGATCTTCACCTTCGCGTTGAAAAAGTCAGGCCCGGAATCCCTGTTGAGGGTTCCCGGGTCGATAACTCTCACGCGCTCGCCGCTCTCCAGCCGGAGAGGAAGGCCGAGCATCCTGTTGAGCCACAGAAGCTGGAAGATCTCTTCCATCGCAGTCGCCGTGCTGATGTCAGAAACGATATGAAATTCGGAACGCTATGCTCGGATAGACCGGAAGGCACTTCATGAAGCCCATATAGTCTTTCAGTTTGCCTCGGAGGTTGATAAGGTCGTTGAGCACGGTGCCGTCGTGTGTGGTCACTTCGGGCACTCCTCCCCAGAACTGTACGCCCGCATCGAAAGACGCCTGCCATTTCCCGTCGCTGCTCAGGGCACCCCCATAGCCGAATCCGACGTAGGGGCGGAAGCGGTGCACCTTGGCCTTGGCCCTTACGGTGCCGTCTTTGTCGGGAAGCATCAGATAAGGTGTGCCGTCCTTATGATCGCCCACATGTATGCCGAGCTCTCCCATAGAGAGCACTTTCTCCTGAAACTCGAGGGCTATCTCCGGGTCAAGGTATATGTCGCCGTAGATAGGCTCGTCGATCACGGATTCAAGATAGTCTTCCGACGATACCCTCTTATACATGCGGTCATACATGTTGAGCGCAAGAAGCGATGGCATCTCGCTCAGGGCGTTGATGCTCGTGCCCATCGAACTCCCGCCTACGAAGAAACCGGCCGTCAGATGCCAGTGACGGTTTTGCTTGAACGGGTAGACGTCTATCAGGCAGCGGAAAGTGGTCATGGTCGGTTTTGATTCCATCTTCACTTCCTTGTCGATGTTGAAGCCGGTCAGGTTATACATCATCTCCTGGATGCGGTCGAATTTGTTGTTGATCGCTCCGTCGGTGAAGCTCTCCATCCCGAAGTGCATGGGTATCTTGAATTCGGGCATGAAGTCTACGCCGGCTCTCACCTTCACCCAGTCGGTGACGGGTGTGGCTATCTCGAGTCCGAGGCCGGTGGTGCCGATATTGGCACCTATTTCCACGGTGTTGAGCACGTTGTGACGATTCATCTTGTCAGCCAGCCCTTTGAGGTTGCTGCTCACGAAAG
Organism: uncultured Porphyromonadaceae bacterium; assembly: GCA_947178245.1. Lineage (GTDB taxonomy): Bacteria > Bacteroidota > Bacteroidia > Bacteroidales > Muribaculaceae > Lepagella. Next base: position 2,304 of record CAMWXO010000146.1, on the reverse strand, counting down.
TGTCTTGTGTCTGTGCCTGTATGGTGAGGAATGGAAGTGTCGCTATCAGTAGCAGAAATGCTTTTCTTATCATTTTTTATCAGTGTAGGTGATAGATATGTGTCTGTTCAGAATGCAAAAGTAGTATTTTTTTTTCATTCCGTGAATTTTTTTGCTGAAAAAGTGTGTGAAATCATCATGCGCTGCCAATAAATTTCGCCGGTAAGGTGTTTTATACTATATGATGAAATCCAATTCTAAAGCATATAAGCCATCAGGGTGGCAGCCCAACAGGGTCTTGCGCCGCGAGAATAAGGGCGACTCCGAGGTCGGCCTCATGGAGTTCGCGTTCTCCATGCTTCCGGATGCCAAGCGCAACGATGTGAAGAAATGGTTGAAATATAATCATTTCGCCATCAATGGGAAAGTGACGTCGGCTTTCGATACTCCTGTGGCGCCCGGCGATGTCGTGGAGATCAATTTCACGCGCCCTTTCGCAGTCTTCTCCCATCCGCGCATTCGCATCGTGTATGAGGATGACGACATCATAGTGGTGGATAAGGGCTACGGTCTGCTCTCCGTGAGCACCGACACGTCGCGGAAGAGCGATGTGGAGACCGCCTATAGCATTCTGCGAGACTATGTGAAGTCGGAGCATCCGGCAAACAAGATATTCATCGTGCACCGGCTCGACCGCGACACATCGGGACTCATGATTTTCGCCAAGTCTATGGAAGCTAAGGAAAATCTGCAGCATAACTGGAACAACATGGTGCTCGAACGCAAATATGTGGCTCTGCTCGACGGCGAACTCGAACACGATTCCGGCACCGTGAGATCGAACCTTGCCGAGACTTCCACCCATGAGGTGTATTCTTCCGAGGATGGCAATGGAAAACTTGCCGTGACGCGCTATAAGGTGCGCCGACGCGGCAAGGGTCGCACTTTGGCCGAGTTCTCGCTTGATACGGGCCGGAAAAATCAGATTCGCGTCCATGCCAAAGACCTCGGCTGCCCCATAGTGGGCGATAAGCGCTACGGCAACGGCGCCGGCCCGCTCCATAGGCTCGCCCTCCATGCCGAGACATTGCGTTTCGCCCATCCCATTACCAAGAAAGATATGAACTTCACGAGCCCCGTGCCCTCACAATTTCTGAAATATGTCTGATCATTTCGATTATATGCCCAAGCCCCCGGGCTGGAGGCCGCCTGAGCCTCCCGCACCCGTCGCTCCCGCTCTTTCCGACGAGCCGGAGAAGGATTCCTCGCCCGCGACTCCCGTTAAGCCTCGTATCTCGGGGCAGCCCGATGAATTCGATCCCGCAGCCGACGGATCGCTGATAACCCGTCTTGCCCACATACTCTCGTGGGTGTTCGTGCCGCTCCTGATGCCGGTCTACGGCATCATACTTATATTCTCGCTTTCTATCCTCTCGCTTGCGCCGATGCAGACGAAAGTGGTATATACGCTTACCATTTTCGCCGCCAACTTCGTGGTGCCGATGATTCTCGTGTTCCTGCTCAAGAAGATGGGGCTCATAGAGGATGTCGGGCTCAACGGCCGAAAGGAGCGTCTTATTCCATACATAATCACTGTCTTATGCCTCGGAGGGAGCGCTTTCTTCCTGTATATGAAAGGCGCGCCCCTGTGGGTGGCCATGTTCTATGCCGGTGGCGCTCTCGCGGCGCTCATCAACATGCTGATCAACTTCTGGTGGAAAATCAGCGCTCACGCAGCCGGAATAGCGGGTATAGTGGCTATGCTGGTGCAGATCATGAAGGAAGGCGTGCCCACCACGGGCATGACATGGTGGATTGTAGGCGCCATCCTCGTCTCGGGAGCGCTCGGCTCGGCACGCATCTGGCTCGGGCGCCACACCCTGCTTCAGGTGCTCGCCGGAACTCTCGTCGGATTCCTTTCGGTCTGGTCGCTCTCGCTGCTGTAAAAAAAAAATTTTGGAGGTCTCCGATATTTTTATTAATTTCGCATTTCAAGATTAGTGCTGACCTTCTATCATATATCATATAAATCATATATATCATATAATTAACATAAACCTCTTAAACCATATAAAACAGCATAAACATTATGGAAAATACCGATAACGAACTCAACAAGCAGAATTCAAACCAGCTTCAGATACAGCTCCGTCCCGAAGTGGCCGACGGCAAATACTCCAATCTCGCCATGATCGGACACGGCCCCAACGAGTTCCTGATCGATTTCATCTTCGCAGCGCCCGGAATGCCGCAGGCTCCCGTTGTGAGCCGCGTCATCATGTCGCCCGAGAACGCCAAGCAGCTGCTTCGCGCCCTCTCTGAGAA
>CAMWXO010000145.1 GCA_947178245.1 uncultured Porphyromonadaceae bacterium | reverse complement strand
CTGCTGAAGATTGAGGAGATTGGTGCGGAAAGTGTTGTTAGCTGCCATAATGTTGTTGTCGTTTTTTTGTTGTTTGATTGTTTTTCGTTTTACTGTTTGTCTGTATAACGCAACCTGAACAAAGATTGTTTCACGATTTTTCGCCTGAAAGCCCGGATCGACGAAACATTTTTACAACTATTTAACAATCAACATATTACAAGCGATTAAATAATTATATCATTTGTGAAACATTATGAAACATGCTTGAAATATTTCTGCAACAAACGAGATGAGAAAAAGGTTCATTGAGAAAAAGTAATTATCAAAAGGCACAAGTAGAACACATAATATATAAAAGAGTTTGCCAATTGAGATTTTTTTTTTAATTTTGCACTCCGAAATCTGAAGTGCTTATTTGAGCCTGTTGCTTATCATCTACTAAACTTTATCTTCTGACGAAACTCCACTACCGACATGAGATTCGACCAACTTCTTGAAAACGACGATCTGCTCGATGCCCTTTGGGACATGCACTTCGATGAGTGTACCCCGATACAGGAACAAGCGATTCCGGCGGTGCTCGAAGGCAGGGATCTTCTTGCATGCGCCCAGACCGGCACCGGCAAGACCGCTGCCTATCTCCTCCCCGTAATCGATCTCCTCTCTACCGAAGAGTTCCCTTCGGATGCCATCAACTGCGTTATAATGGCGCCTACGAGAGAACTCGCACAGCAGATCGACCAGCAGATGCAGGGATTCTCATATTTCCTCCCGGTGAGCAGCATGCCGGTATACGGCGGCACCGACGGTCACACCTACGATCAGCAGCGCCGCAGCCTCAAGGCCGGAGCCGACGTAGTGATCGCTACACCAGGACGCCTGATAGCGCATCTGGCCATGGGATACGTAGATCTCTCGAAAGTTTCGTTCTTCATTCTTGATGAAGCCGACAGGATGCTCGATATGGGATTTTTCGATGATATCATGCAGATTGTGGGGCGTCTGCCCAAAGAGCGGCAGACTCTTCTCTTCAGCGCGACGATGCCCCCGAAAATTCAGCAGCTTGCAGAGAAAATCCTCAACAATCCGCACCAGATAAAACTGGCCGTGTCGAAACCGGCTGATAAGATAATGCAGAAGGCATGCGTATGCTACGAGACGCAGAAGCTCCCCATACTCCTGCATTTGTTCAAGGAGAATCCGCCTGAGAAAGTGATCGTGTTCTCTTCATCCAAACTAAAGGTGAAAGAACTCGCCAAAGCCCTGAGAAAAGAAAAATACAAGGTGGGCGAAATGCACTCCGATCTGGATCAGGACATACGCGAAGACGTGATACTCGACTTCAAGAGCGGAAAGATCAACGTGCTCGTTGCAACAGATATCGTGGCGCGCGGCATCGACATCGACGACATCAGGCTCGTGGTGAATTTCGATGTGCCCCATGAGGCTGAAGACTACGTGCACCGGGTGGGCCGCACAGCACGCGCCGACCGCGACGGCGCCGCCATAACCTTCATCACCGATAAGGATGCTTATAAATTCCGCCGCATAGAGCAGCTTCTTGAAAAAGAAGTGGAGAAGATGCCGTTGCCCGCCGAACTGGGCGAAGGGCCCAACTACTCCTCAGGCCGCGGCGCCTCAGGCAGGAAGAGCGGAAGCCGCGCCAATCAGGGAAAGCGCACTCGAAAAGGTAAGACTCCACGTAAGCCGGCACCGGCCTCCGAAGCGCAGGGAGCAGAAGCAAAACCGAGCGTGAATGGCCTTAAACAAGAGAGGACTGACACCAACAAATCAAACAGGAAACGCCGGCAGCATCACCACCGCCGCCGCAAGCCGAAGACTGATAAGCCGGCGACAGACTCCACAGCATCCTCCAACTCTTCCATCACTCAGTAAGAAATCCTGATTTCCATGAGCAGAAAAAGAAATTACGAGAATACACTCGAAAACTCCTACGAGGCAATGAATACGGATAGACCCGTCAACGGTTTCATCACGGAGGTGACATCAGACTTCGATTTCAGCGACGTAAACTTCGACGAGCATAAAGTGCCCGTGATTCCTCTGCGCGACATGGTGATCTTTCCCTTCATCACCATGCCAATGCCTGTCACAGACAGCAAGGTGCTTGATATCCTCAGCCATGCCAATTCCAATCGTCAGGCAGTGATGTGCGTCGCTGTCCGCAACAATGCGGAAGTGATCAGGCCTGAAGATCTTTACGACATAGGTGTGGTCTGCGTGGTAGGGCGCCTGATGGCTCTCCCCGACGGCTCCTACACCGCGATAATGGTAGCCGCCAACCGTGCGAAAGCGCTCAAATGGGAATACAGCACGGAGGGTGATATACTTGCAGACATAGAATGCGTGGAAGAGAAGATATCCAATAAGAAAGACATGCAGATTCCCGCTATCCTGTCTTCGATCAAAGACCGGTTTCTGGATATTCTCAACCTGTATTCGGATGAAGAGACCAAAGACGCGAGATATGCACTCTCAGGATTCACGAATCCTTTCAAGATGATGAATTTCGTGATCTGCTCCTCTCCCATCTCGATGGAGCAAAAGCAGCATCTTCTTGAGGAGTCAAGCATCAAGAAGCGCGGCAAGATGCTTCTCACCATGCTCGACACCGCCTATCAGATGCTCGAGATAAAGATAGACATTCAGGAGCGCACACGTGAAGATCTCTCGCGCCAGCAGCGCGACATTTTCCTGCAGCAGCAGATGCGCAACATAAGGGAAGAACTCGGAGACACTCCTGAAGACAGCGACGAGGCTGAACTCACAGCCAAAGCTGAAAAAATGGAATGGAGCGAGGAGGCTTCACTGCATTTCGCAAAGGAACTCAAGAAACTCGGAAGATTCGCCGCCACGACTCCGGAATACGGCATTCAATATACATACCTCAACACTCTTCTATCACTCCCGTGGAATAAGAAGAGGGAACAGGACTTCACACTCGACCACGTGGAGGAAGTTCTCAACCGGGATCACTACGGTCTTGAAAAAATCAAAGACCGCATTCTCGAACAGGTGGCCGTGATGAAACTTCGCGGCGACCTGAAATCGCCTATCCTTTGCCTCTACGGGCCTCCGGGTGTGGGCAAGACTTCCCTTGGCAAATCCATAGCCGAGGCTCTCGGCAGGGAGTATGCAAGGATTTCGTTGGGAGGCATGCACGACGAGGCTGAAATAAGAGGCCACCGGCGCACATATATCGGAGCAATGCCCGGCAGAATAATCGCGGCCCTGGAGAAGACCGAGACCAACAATCCGGTGATCGTGCTCGACGAAATCGACAAGATAAGCCGCGACATGAAAGGCGACCCGGCAGCGGCATTGCTCGAGGTTCTCGATCCAGAGCAGAACTCCCGCTTCCACGATAATTATATAGATATAGACTACGACCTCTCCGACGTTTTCTTCATCGCCACAGCCAACACCACAGACCCAATCTCGGCGCCTCTTCTCGACCGTATGGAACTCATAGAGGTGTCAGGCTATATTATTGAGGAGAAAATTGAGATAGCGAGGAGGCATCTTCTTCCGAATGCACTCTCCGACCTTGGCTTCGAGGCCGGAGAAATCAGCATCTCAGATGAAGGATTACGCTTCATCACTGAAAAATACACCCGTGAGTCGGGAGTGCGCCAACTCGACAAGGAACTGAGGCGTATGCTGAGGCGTCTGGCACGCCTCAAGGCTTCGTCGAAGCCGCTTCCCTCCATCGTAGGCAAGGAAGAGGCAAGAGATCTTCTTGGCAAAGAACGTCATACGGGCGAGATATATGAAGGCAACGACTACATAGGAGTCGTCACGGGCCTCGCATGGACTCAGAGCGGAGGAGAGATACTCTTCATAGAGACTTCTCTTTCAAAAGGAAAAGTCGAGAAACTCACGCTTACAGTCAATCTCGGCGACGTGATGAAGGTATCAGCTACCATCGCGCTTCAATAT
>CAMWXO010000144.1 GCA_947178245.1 uncultured Porphyromonadaceae bacterium | reverse complement strand
GTGTATATCTCGGTGTCGGACGTAGACTCGCCCGGGATGCCGGTAGACTCGAAAGGACAGCCTAAGAAGCTGCCGAGAAACGCCGTGATATACAATATTCCGGGAAGCGCACTCATATCGGTGTCAGGCTCGGGCCGGACATTCTTCGAGCAGCAGATACAACTCGCGCAGTTCGGCACCACTTTCGGACTCGATCCTGCGCTCTTCACCGATAAGAAAGAACCCTCCTACGCGACATTCGATCCCGTCACCGGCGCCCTTATAGAGGTAGGAGTTCAGAAATAACACCCCATACAATCGAAAACCAGAAACACAACAATACCTATGGCTACAAAACCTTTCCATTATCAAAAGCCCTTCGAGCTCGGGCCTGACACCACCGAATACAAGCTCATCACAAAAGACTATGTCAAGACCGAAGACTGGAACGGGCATGAAATGCTCGTGGTAGACCCCGAGGCGCTCACCGTGATCGCCAATGTGGCTTCTCACGACTGCTCATTCATGCTGCGCCGCGAGCACAATGAGATGGTAGCGAAAATACTACATGACCCCGAAGCTTCTGAAAACGACAAGTTCGTGGCCCTCACCATGCTCCGCAACGCGGATATAGCCGCAAAAGGGGTGCTCCCCTTCTGCCAGGACACCGGCACTTCGATCTGCGCCGCCTACAAGGGACAGCAGGTCTGGACCGGATGCGACGATGAAGAGAAAATCTCACTCGGCGTCTACAAGACCTATACGGAAAACAACCTGCGCTACTCGCAGAACGCCCCGCTCACTATGTATGACGAGGTGAATACCGGCTGCAATCTTCCGGCTCAGATCGACATTCACGCCACCGAAGGAGCGGAATACAAATTCCTCTTCGTGGCCAAGGGAGGCGGCTCGGCCAACAAGACATATCTTTATCAGGAGACAAAGGCTATCCTCAACAAGAAGACACTCGTGCCTTTCCTCATCGAGAAGATGAAGACCCTCGGCACAGCCGCATGCCCGCCCTACCATATCGCTTTCGTGATCGGAGGCACCAGCGCCGAGAAAAACCTCGAGGTGGTGAAGAAAGCATCGGTGAAATATTTCGACAGCCTTCCCACTACCGGCAACGAATACGGCCGAGCATTCCGCGATGTGGAACTTGAGAAGGAACTCCTTGAGGCAGCACACAACATCGGCCTCGGAGCCCAGTTCGGAGGTAAATATTTCGCCCACGACATCCGCGTGATACGTCTGCCGCGCCATGGCGCATCCTGCCCCGTGGGAATGGGCGTGAGCTGCTCGGCCGACCGCAACGTGAAGGCCAAGATCAATAAAGACGGCCTCTGGGTAGAGAAACTTGACGAGAATCCCGGCGAACTCATCCCGGTTGAACTCCGCCAGGCAGGAGAAGGGGAAGTGATCGAGATCGATCTCAACCGCCCGATGGAGGAAGTGCTCGCCGATCTCGACAAATATCCCGTCTCCACCCGCCTCTCGCTGAAAGGCACCATCATCGTAGGGCGCGACATCGCTCACGCCAAGATAAAGGAGCGTCTTGACGCCGGCGAGCCCATGCCCGACTACCTCAAGGAGCACCCCATCTACTATGCGGGCCCCGCCAAGAAGCCCGAAGGGCTCCCCTCGGGATCGTTCGGCCCCACCACAGCCGGACGTATGGACTCATACGTTGACCAGTTCCAGGCAGCCGGAGGCAGCATGATAATGATAGCGAAGGGCAACCGCTCGCAGCAGGTGACCGACGCCTGCAAGAAGCACGGCGGCTTCTATCTGGGCTCGATAGGCGGCCCGGCAGCCATCCTCGCCAAGAACTCAATCAAGAACGTGGAACTGCTCGAATATCCCGAACTCGGCATGGAAGCCATCTGGAAAATCGAGGTTGAGAATTTCCCCGCGTTCATACTCGTAGACAACAAGGGCAACGACTTCTTCAAGCAGATCAAGCCCCGCTGCCCGCTTGCATAACACGTAAGTGAGAATCAAGACAGAAGCATCGAAAGCCGCAGGCGGCTCTCCATGGAAATGGATTCCCTCCCTATATATAGCGGAGGGAATCCCCTATTGTGCCGTCAATGTGCTTCCGGTGCTCTTCTACTGCGAGATGGGCATCTCCGTAGCCGAGATCACCGCATGGACGGGCCTCCTGTCACTGCCGTGGATGATCAGGCCGTTCTGGAGTCCGTTTGTCGATATATTCTCCACCAAACGCCGTTGGACACTTGCAATGGAACTCCTGATGACCATGACCATGCTGGCCGTGGCATTGCTGCTCCCCACGTCGTTTTTCTTCGCTTCGACGCTCTCCGTTTTCGCTTGCATGGCATTTTTCTCGGCCACTCACGACATTTCGGCCGACGGCTTCTATATGCTTGCCCTCGACGAGCGGCAACAGGCTGATTTCGTAGGCATCCGCTCCACTTTCTATAAGGTAGCGACAGTGGTTGGTCAGGGAGGCCTGACCCTTCTGGCGGGATGGCTCGAGACAAGAGGGATGCAGCCTTCCGGAGCATGGTCTGTGGTGTTCTGGTGCCTTACGGCGCTCTTCTTCGCCATCTGGCTCTATCACGGCAGCGCCCTTCCCCGGCTTGCTTGCGACCGCCCGACGGGAGGCGCCACACCCGGCGAGATAGTGAGGAACTTCGGCCTCACGTTCGCCTCCTTCTTCCGCAAGCGCCATATAGCGGCGGCACTGTGCTTCATGCTGCTCTACAGATTTCCTGAGGCTCTATGCGGGAAAATGGTGGCGATCTTCATGAAGACTCCACTCGAAGAGGGGGGCCTCGGGCTTACCTTGACGCAGATAGGCATAGCCAACGGCACTGTGGGAGTGATAGCGCTGCTCGCAGGAGGCATTCTCGGCGGCATCGCCATCGGACATGGCGGCCTGCGCCGCTGGCTCTTACCGATGGCGGCGGCACTGGCTCTTCCCTGCGTGGTCTACTGCCTGATGGCCATACATCCGGAGACGGATTTCAGCATCATCTGCATTGCCGTGGGATTAGAGCAGTTCGGCTACGGCTTCGGGCTGACGGCCCTGATGATGTATATGATCTATTTCGCCCGAGGCGAATCGGAGACATCACACTATGCCTTCTGTATAGCCTTTTCCATGGCAGGCATCATGCTTCCGGGCATGGCGGCCGGATGGATCTTTGAGCGGCTCTCTTCACTCGGCATCGCCGGCTTCAGCGGAGGCAACCCGTTTGAGATCTACTTCTGGCTCGTGATGGCCGGATGTGCCCTAACGTTCCTGATGTGCCGGATTGCCCTTCCCTCAGTGGAAGCGATGAGCAAAGACTCTTGATCTCTCCCGTAAAATCACACATTCCATTTACCCTGAATCCAAATTAAAGATACAACATGAGAAAAGTCCTTTTTCTTCTTACGGCTTTCGCCACCACACTGAGCGCCGGCGCCACCTACATGGACATGAGCGCGGCAGGCCAGGCCGACCCTAAGATCGAGATTCCCGACTCCACAGGTTTCAAATTCACCGACGTGAAAGTAAACCGCACGGGCTCTGTCAAAGACCAGAACAAATCAGGCACGTGCTGGGCATTCTCCGGCACCTCGATGATCGAAGACGACGTGATGCGCAAGGGAGGCCCCGAACTCGACCTATCGGAAATGTGGACAGTGCGCAACTGCTACATCGATAAGGCGAAGAAATATATCCGCACCGGCGGAAAGATCAATTTCGCACAGGGAGGGTCGTTTGCCGACGTGATCTATGCCGTTGACAACTACGGAGCGGTGCCCGAAGAAGTGTATGCCGGACTGAACTACGGCGAAGACAAGCACTCGCACTATGAGATGGAGAAAGCCCTCTCCGCATATCTCGATGCCATCAACAGTAACCCCAACAAGAAACTCTCCACGGCATGGCTTCCCGGTTTCATAGCGGTTCTCGATGCAGCCCTGGGCCGGGCAGTGGAATCTTTCACCTACAATGGCAAGACCTACACACCCCAGTCTTTCGCAAAGGAAATGAAA
>CAMWXO010000143.1 GCA_947178245.1 uncultured Porphyromonadaceae bacterium | reverse complement strand
AAATCACTATTACCGCTGCCACCACAATGAGAAGTCCGCCTGCTATTTCACGCAATGTAATAGTCTGCCCGAGCACCAGGACGCTGAGAATCACTGCAGAGACCGGCTCCAGGGCCCCCAGTATGGCGGTCGGTGTAGACCCGATAAGCTGAATGGCTCGTGTGGTGCATGCAAGGGATATCACCGTAGGGATAACAGCCAGCGCAAGCAGATTGAGCCAGCCCCAGTGTTTCTCAGGCAAGGCAAGTCTGCTTCCACAAGCCATCATCCCAAGATAGACCATACTTCCCCACGCGAGAACATAGAAGAGCAGTCTTGTGGTGGGAATGTCACGGACACTTTTCGAGACATTTACCATGACGATGTAGAGGGCGTATGTCAGTGCAGAAACCATCACCAGCACACATCCGAAAGCGCTTATCGACGTCTCCGCACCCGGACCCATGAGAAGAACAAGACCCGATCCCATCACTATAAGGCAAATCAAGGTGGAAATACTGAACTTCTCATGAAAGAACATTATCATCATGAGGGCTACCATGACAGGATAGACGAAGAGGAGAGTCGAAGCCACACCGGAGTTCATGTAGTTGTAACTCTCAAACAAAGCGAGAGATGACAGCGCCATAAGAACGCCAAGAATCATAGTGGGGACAATCTCCGTCTTCTTCAAAGCCAACGACTTTCCCCTCACCGCCATCACTATGGCGAGCACAGGGAGTCCCATAATATATCTGAAAAGAAGCACGGACACCGGATTCATTCCCTGCACGTAGAGCGGCACGGCAAATGCAGGGTTGGTGCCGTAGGCGGCTGCGGCCAACGCGGCAAGAGCGAATCCTCTTACTTTTTCCAGTCTCATATCAAGGTTCATGAATGATTATAAATGTATTACCATATCGGATGTGACCGGCATCAAGGCCAATGGACTAAACCATCAGAGCCACGGCGATTCCTCCGAAGATCAGAAGGAAATTGCTGACAGCGTATGTGACGGTATATCCCATGGCGGGAAGTGTGCTGTCAAGATTATCCTGAATGGCTCCGAGGGCAGCGACTGCATTGCGCCCTCCGGCCGCGCATCCGAGAGTCACCGCTATCGGAAACCGGAAAATATAGTGGCCTATAAGTATAGATATGATCAGCGGAAGCGTAGTGCATGCGAGTCCTACGAAGAACAGGCCTATACCGGCTTCCTTAAGACCTGAAATAAAAGTCGGTCCGGCCGCCAGGCCTACTATGGCGATGAAAAGGCACAGGCCGACATTGTCAAGCGCCCACACCACCGAGGAGGGAATCCTGCCCAGGGTTGGCTTGCGATTGCGCAGCCAACCGAATAACAGTCCGGCCAGCAGCGCTCCGCCACTTGTGGTGAGCGATATCGGCACTCCCTTGAAGTGGACGCAAAGGGCGCCTACAAGACAGCCTAATGCAACTCCGAAACTGAGAAAAGCCACATCCGTAGTCTCGGTCTTCCGATCGGGATAACCAATCTCACCAACAGCCTCGGCCACATCTTTCTGAAGTCCGACGAGGGTTAGCACATCACCGGCCTCAAGCACCGTACGGCTATGGAGAGGAATCCTCACATCGTCTCGAACGAGACTCTTCACCATCACTCCACTCATGAAGTCTGACTTGCGAAGGGCACCGAATGTCATTCCTGCAGCGCCGTTTTTCGATACTGTCACAGGCAGATTCTCGGCCTCGAAGTTGAGAAGCTCATGATCCACCACTTCCTGACCTATGATGCCTGCCTCGTTTACGACAGTCTCACGTCGTCCACCGATCACAATAATATCGCCACGCCTCACTTTTACGTCAGGTTCCACATCCACGACCTCGCCTCTTACACGAAGACGCTCTACGAAAAGCCGGTGTCCGAGCCCGGCGAGAGCCCCCTCTATCTCAGACACTGTGCGCGGACGCTTGAAAAAGCCGGATTCTGCCTTGTAAGCACGGAAAGAGACAGGACGGTTGGCTACGATGAGGCCCGGCTGGGCTGCAAACTCACCCTCTTCCATCTCAGACTCTATCTCCGCAATCTGCGCCTTAGCCTTATCAAGTCCGCCGCATAGTTTCGGACCGAGGTTGGCGATTATCCAAGCAGCCCCGATGGTTCCGAATATATACGTGACCGCATAAGCCGAGGGAATCATCCCCGTGAGCATTTTCTTTGCTTCCGGATCGATCTTCATGGATGAGATGATGTCGGAACCGACACCGATAGAGGCTGAAATAGTCTGGGAACCGGCGAAGAGGCCAATGGCAGTGCCTGTATTGTAGCCCATAAGTCGCGCAGCGACAATGCAGACCACTATGCAGATCACGCATTCCACTACTGCGAAAAGCATCTGTTTCACACCATCGCCTTTCAGACCACGGAAAAACTGAGGCCCGACCCGATATCCTATTGCAAAAAGGAAAAGTAGAAAACTCACCGTCTTCAGAGGTTCCGCAATCGGAATATCAAGCTGGCCTATAAGCACGCCGACGAGTAATGTCGCTGTAACGGGCCCGAGCGAGAAACTTTTTATCTTCAGTCCTCCAAGCCAGAAACCGATACCGAGTGTGAGAAATAGCGGAACAGCAGGATTCTCCCTGAGGAGATCTATCAGATATTCGATCATTAATAATTCGGAATTGAGAATGATGAATTATTTCATATTCAGATGCAATGCCTCACGGAAACGATTGACAGTGGAGATGTCGCCGGAATATTTTCCCTTGTCTTCACTCAACTTGCACGTTTCGCAAAAGAACGGCCACGATTCGGTGATCTTGACGGCAAGCAGCTTGATCACGATGTTGAGCGGCTTCACTCCCGGAAAATCATTGGTGAAATGAGTGCCTATGCCAAACGACGGGATGCACTTGTCGGCCGCATATCTCTGCAGCTCTATGGCCCGATCCGTGTCGAGAGCATTGCTGAAGATCACCTGTTTTGAACACGGATCTATATTCAGCGAGCGATATTTCTCGGTGATGAGGTCGAGTTGCTCACGATTGTCGACGATGTCCACCCTCAGCCCCTTGAACATGTTGGCGAAATCTTCAGAGAAGTTAAGGCTGAAGATGCGCCAGCCGTATGTGTCATAAAGGAAGGTGCCGAGGGCTCCGCGATAAGTGTGCGACCATGCCCGCATGGCGATATTGTTGGCCATCTGCGGGCCATACATGCCTGCGATGGCGCTCACGATCTCATGCGCCATGGTGCCTATCGGCATCGTGTCATGCTTCATTGCGAGGTAGACATTGCTCGTGCCGATGAAGCGTCCCGGGCCGCAACCCGAGGCATCCGTCCGCTTCATGGCTTCCACGGCGGTGTCCTGTGCCCGGAAAGAAGCACGCCTGCGCGTACCCATATCGGCAAACGTGCATCCGGCCTTGATGAGGCGCTCCGCCTTCTCTTCTGAACGGGTTCGGAAGGAGTCGTAATCAAGAGCGAGGGCCTCACCGGTCATCTCATAATATAATTCAGACACTATCGCCAGCACTTTCACCTCAAGAAGTATCGTATCGCTCCAGTTCCCCTCAAATTCTATGGAAAGATGCCCCTCGGAGTCCTGCTCCACACGCACCCAACGCGAATCGTAGCGATAACCTTTGAGGAATGTGGAAAACCACGCCGGGATGTAGGAACACCTGCGGCGCAGGAAATCGATTTCATCGTCAGTGACGGCAAGCGATTCAAGTGCCGCTATCTGACGCCTCAACTCGTCGGCGAATCCGGCCGGATAAACCGTATTGTTGCGGTCGATGAATTTGTATCTGACCCTGGTGCGCGGATAGTTATCAATCACGGCGCAGCACATGGTGAATTTATAGAGGTCGTCATCGGTGAAATGTTGAATTATCTGGTGCATGACGGGAATATTACTGTGTTTGACTTCTGGTATGGGTTTAAAGTGAAAACACGCATTGGAGCCCGAATGTTGCGGATGAATTGTTTCTATATGTAAAAATCTTTTAGTAACTTTGAGCGATGAACCAAGACCCGGAACGAC
>CAMWXO010000142.1 GCA_947178245.1 uncultured Porphyromonadaceae bacterium | reverse complement strand
CCGTCGTTCCATATAAGGCAGTCAGGTTGCAGTCTCCTTATCATCCTGTAGGTCTCCGGCCATTCGTAATAGGTGAGACGGTCTATCTTCCTTGTCTCGTTCGCTCCGCCATACCAGCCGTCGCCTCCGTTGGCTCCGTCAAACCAAACCTCGAAAATATCGCCGTATTCGCTCAGGAGCTCTTCAAGTTGATTGCGGAAATATTCCACATATTCCTTCTTGCCGTAGGCAGGGTGGTTGCGATCCCACGGCGAAAGATAGACGGCAAACTTCAGCCCTGCCTCACGGCATGCGTCTGCAAGTTCCCTCACCACGTCTCCCTTGCCCTCTTTCCACGGTGATTTTTTCAATGAATATTCAGTGAACTTCGATGGCCATAGGCAGAAGCCGCAGTGATGTTTGGCCGTGAAGATGATACCCTTCATGCCGGAGTCTTTGCACACTTTCACCCATTGCTTCACGTCAAGGTCTGACGGATTGAAGAGTTCCGGACTTTCATTGCCGAATCCCCATTCCTGATCCGAATAGGTGTTAAGAGAGTAATGTATGAAAGCGTATGTCTCCATATCCTGCCATTTCAGCTGATTGGCGGTCGGTGTCGGACCGCAGGAAGGCATATTTATTGGTTCGGAAGCCGATATTGGCAGAGTTCCGGCATAGATTAATGCTGCGGTTATTGAAGCAGGAAAAAAAGATTTGAAGGTCTTTATCATTTGGAGGCAGGAGTTTGGTTGGCTATTGAGTCAAGTGGAATGTAAGTAAGTATGTATGTCACTGCAAAAGTAAGCAAAAATATCGGAAATTCCCGCATAATAACCGAAAAAAATGATAATTCTAAGGAAAACGTCGGTCTTCGTGGCTCCGTTGAGCGCTGAAGCGGTAGATTTTTTGAAAGAAATTATGCAGGGAGGATAATTTTTGTTATTTTTGCATCATGATGCTCATTCAGGTCATACTTCCCCTTTCAGTTCAGGGGTGCTTCACATACGAAGTGCCGGAGGACATGCAGAAATACATCGCCATCGGGTCGAGAGTTCTTGTGCAGTTCGGACGCAAGAAATACTACACCGCTATCGTAGCCGGTCTTGATCAGACGTTCCCTCAGCATTATGAGGTGAAGAGCATCATGGCCGTCCTCGACCCTCATCCCGCCTTGCGCTATCCGCAATTGAAGTTCTGGGAATGGATAGCTGACTATTATCTCTGCTCGGTGGGCGACGTGATGAAAGCGGCCCTCCCCACGGGGCTGAAGATAGAGAGTGAAAGCATTGTGACCCTCAACCCTGATTTCGATGGCGATTCCGACGGGATAAGCCTCACCGAGCGTCAGGCGGAGATCGTAGCGGCGCTGCAGCATTCAGGCAAGGAGTCGCTTGCAGGAATCGAGAAGCTGCTCGGCATTAAGAATGTGGCTCCGCACATCAACGCGCTTCTCGCCTCCGGAGTGGTGAGGGTAGACGAGAAGATGGTGGAGAAATACCGTCCCAAGACAGTGACAAAGGTTCGTCTGCTCTGCGAACGTGAAGATATGAACCGCATCAACGAATGCTTCGACGCCACTAAGAGAAGCCGGCAGCAGGAGTCGCTGCTGCTTGCATGGCTCGACATGTCGAAGTTCATGGTCAGGGGTGAGGATGTGCATGACGTGGAGCGCGATGAGCTTCTGGCTCATGCCGGAGTGTCGGCGGCTGTGCTCAAGGGTTTGGTGCAGAAAGGCATCATGGAGGTCTATAAGGATAAGATCAATCGTTTCTCGCCTCCAGCTGATGAGGCCTGCTCATATCCCGTTCTGTCTCCCACTCAGCAAGTAGCTGCCGCGCAGATTCGAGACTCATTCCGCGAGCATGCCATCACATTGCTGCATGGAGTCACGGGCTCCGGAAAGACCGAGATCTATTCCGATCTGATCAGGGAGGTTCTTGAGCAAGGCTCGCAGGTGCTCTATCTTGTTCCGGAAATATCTCTCACTACCCAACTTACCGACCGGTTGAAGAAAATATTCGGATCCCGTCTGCTCATCTATCATTCAAAATTCTCTGATAGCGAAAGGGTTGATATCTGGAACCGTATGCTCTCCACCAATGAGCCGCTCGTGGTGCTCGGCGTGCGCAGTTCCGTATTCCTGCCGTTTGCGCGTCTCGGCCTCGTGATAGTGGATGAAGAGCATGAGGCTTCATACAAGCAGTATGATCCCGCCCCTCGCTATAATGCCCGTGATGTGGCTACTGTGTTGGCTTCGCTGCATGGCGCAAAGACACTTTTCGGGTCTGCAACTCCGGCTGTTGAGACTTACTATAAGGCCAAAGGTGGAAAATATGGTCTTGTTACCCTTTCCGAGCGCTACGAGGGCGCTTCGATGCCTCAGGTTGAGATAGTGGATATGCGTCTGATGCGCAAACAGAAAAGCCTGAAAGGTATTCTCTCCACTCCGCTCCGGCTCGCCACCCGCGAAGCTCTTGATGCGGGCTGGCAGGCGATTATGTTTCAGAATAGGAGAGGGTTCGCGCCGGTGGTGGTGTGCAACACATGCGGCTGGAGCCCGAAATGTGTGAACTGCGACGTAGCCATGGTCTATCATAAGGGAAGCAAGCTGCTGCGCTGTCATTATTGCGGCTATACCCAGATGCTGCCCGATATCTGCCCGGCTTGCGAAGACAATACTATTGAGAAATATGGATATGGTACGGAGCGGATAGCCGAGGAGATTCAGGAATCGTTTCCTGATAAGAAAGTGGCGCGTATGGATCTCGACACCACACGCAATAAACTTGCCTACCAGACATTGATTGAGGACTTCGCCGAGCAGCATACCGACATTCTTGTCGGCACGCAGATGGTATCTAAAGGACTTGACTTTGCGAAAGTAAAGATTGTGGGTGTGCTTAATGCCGACACTCTGCTCAATTTTCCTGATTTCCGAAGCACGGAACGAGCCTTCAACATGCTTGAGCAGGTGGCCGGAAGGGCGGGTCGAAGGCAGGAACCCGGACGGGTGCTGATTCAGACCTCGAAGGCTGATGAGCCGGTGCTCAGGCATGTACGTAACCACGACTATCAGACGTATTACGAAGAGACTCTTGCGGAAAGGGAGCGCTACGGTTATCCGCCGTTTACGAAGATTGTGAATATTTATGTGCGAAATAAGGAGGCTGCAGTGTGCGATGCGGCTGCTGTGATGCTCACACATGAACTTCGTAAGATTTTTGGCCCGAGGGTACTCGGGCCGGAACGTCCGTTTGTTGCGAGGGTCAATACCTGGTATATCCAGCAGATAATGCTGAAAGTGGAGGCTAATGCCTCCATGAAAAAAGTTAAGGCACTGCTGAAGCAGGTGTATGAGCGTCTGGCACCCTCGCCACAGATGAAATCCTCAAAGATTCATTACGATGTAGACCCCGTATGACTATATTCCTATAGTTAGTACTGTGAACTTTGCGTTTTTTCAATTGGAGCGGGCTCATACTATGTTGCCCTCGTAAAGCTGCTCGATAGGGAAGATGAGATCCCAGTTTTTCCCCCATACAATATTTCCATTCTCGATTGAGAACTTCTTGAATCTTTTAGCATCGAGATACTTATTATACTGAGGATGCGGGTGGCGCCTGATGAAATCTCCAATATCGACAGTTTGCCGTGTATTGTCACTGAATATTATGAGGACTTGGAAGTTTCCCAAATCCATAGCGTTTATGATGTGAATGTTATCAGACATGGAGTTTAAATCTTTTTAGTGATATTCGTACTTCTTACAGCTTTCTTCATTACGAAAAACTTAACCCATTTGTCAATGATATTTTTGTGATATTTTTCTATGAATTCAAGTGCATTGCGAAGGTCTTTGTTCGATAGGGGATTCGTGCCATGTTTTTCACGTATGCGTATCTCCACAAGTTTTCCATCCATCATGATTAACTCAAAGATACTCTCGTTTTCAGCATGTTGCACGTGAACATGTATAGGTTCATGCTCATTAGAATAGAAATAAAATATTAATCCGAAGTATTCAAAG
>CAMWXO010000141.1 GCA_947178245.1 uncultured Porphyromonadaceae bacterium | reverse complement strand
ATCACGCACACCTCATGATGCGCCATCTTTCCGGCGTATGCCTTGCGCGAGCCTATGTTTATCTCCCGGGTATCACTCAGGAGCGGGATAAGAAGCTCTATCTCCTTATCCATGGCAGCCAACAGTCCTATTCTCATATCTTAATTCGATTGATGATCCGGGGCAGGAAGAAGCCTCCTCCCCGACGTGTTACAATTTATCAACGACGCACACTTCCATATTATTATTTTTTTTTGTAAATTTGCATTCCGTCAATAATAATCAAAGACTCCGGTTATGAAATCAGTGAAAATATGGAACGACACGCCTTCCGACCAGCAGGCATCGCAGATAGCCGCCAGGCTCAAGGCCGGTGAAATATGGATACTGCCGGCCGACAGTATCTACGGCATCATGTGCGACGCGCTGAATCCTAAAGCCGTCAAAAGGGTGTGCGAACTGAAAGGCATCAATCCCGAAAGGCAGCATCTTTCAGTAGTGTGCAGTTCCATATCGATGGCTGCCGAATATGCACGTATCGAAGACCACACCTATCAGTTGATGAAGGATTATACTCCGGGAGCCGTGACGTTTCTGTGCAGGGCCAACTCCTCGCTGCCAAAAGAGTTCAAGAAGCGAAAGACTGTGGGCATCCGCATTCCTGCAAGCGAGACTGCACGCATGATAGCGGAAAAACTCGGCAATCCCCTTCTCACCACTTCCATAGAATTTGAAGACGATGACTATGCCCGCAATCCGGAACTTATCATGGAGTCCTATGAAGGCCGGGCCGACGGCATCGCTATGGCCGAAGACGGAGGCACCGTGCCGACAACCATAATAGACTGCACGGAATCCGAGCCGCAGATAGTGAGGGAAGGAGAGGTCGAGATTGAAATATGATTATATTTAATTGCGAAAATTTTGATTTGTCACAGATTTTTCCTAATTTTGTGCAGACGCACGGAAATCAGCCGCGACAAGTAAGAAAATCCACAATATAACCCTATAAAACACATAGATATGTCAAAAGTAACAGTAGTGGGCGCCGGCAATGTAGGCGCTACCGCAGCAAACGTGATGGCTATCCGCGAGGTTGCCGACGAAGTCGTGATGATCGACATCAAGGAAGGTGTCTCTGAAGGCAAAGCCATGGATATGATGCAGACCGCAAATCTGCTCGACATGAACACCCGAATCTCAGGCGTGACCAACAACTACGAGGCTACCGCCAATTCCGACGTTGTGGTCATCACCTCAGGCATTCCCCGCAAGCCCGGCATGACCCGTGAGGAACTCATCGGCGTGAACGCCGGCATCGTGAAGCAGGTGACAGAAAGCGTGCTGAAGCATAGCCCCAACGCTGTGATCGTGTGCGTATCGAACCCGATGGACACCATGACTTACCTCATCCACAAGGTAAGCGGTCTGCCCAAAAACCGTATCATCGGCATGGGTGGCGCACTCGACAGCAGCCGCTTCAAATACTATCTGAGCAAAGCCCTCGGCGCTAACCCCAACGAAGTGGAAGGCTTCGTGATCGGCGGCCACGGCGACACCACCATGATTCCCATGCGTCGCTTCGCAACACTCCGTGGTATCCCCTGTGAGACACTTCTCGACAAGGAGACTATGGATAAGGTAGTGGCCGACACTATGGTGGGTGGCGCTACTCTGACCAAACTTCTCGGCACAAGCGCATGGTATGCACCCGGTGCTGCTACCGCAGAAGTGGTAGAGGCCGTAATCCACGATCAGGACACCATCATCCCCTGCTCCGCCCTGCTCGACGGCGAATATGGCGAGAAAGATCTCTGCATCGGTGTTCCCTGCGTGCTTGGCAAGGGTGGCATCAAGAAAATCATCGAGCTCGACCTCACAGCTGAAGAGAAGGAGCTCTTCGCAAAGAGCGCGGCAGCCGTGCACAAGACCAACGAGGCTCTCCCCTGCTGAGCCGCACTTCATCCGTAAGAAATGTTTACGCCCCGAAAGCTTGGCTTTCGGGGCGTAATTTCGTTTCTAAAATTATTACCTTGCGATTATGATACAAGAACAAGATAAACCACGTATTCGGCAATCAGGGCGATAACAAAAAGAATGGCGAATATGATCGTGAACCTTGTAAGCACCCGGCCGGAGTGAGGGATAATCTTACCAACTATTATCGACATCATCCAAGTGAAAATGGTCATGAAGAGTGCGAAGGCATCGGCAAAGGCCCACCAACCGAGATTTTTCCTGAATCCGAATGTTATCACGATCAGTGCTATGGCAATTACGAGTGCAAGAAACGCGAGTATGAGGTTTCGTTTGTTTTTTGACATGGTCTATCGATATAATTTTACTACATGGCAGATGCCGTCGCGGTCAATGAGAAGCGCTATGTAAAATCCATTGGGGAGTGCCGCAAGATCGGCATGAGCCGTGGTGACATTTGCAAAAGTCTTATGCGACACCAGATTGCCGGCTACGTCATAGACAAGCATACGTCTTATCTCCACAGGCAGGCTTAGAGCGAAATGCCCGGCGCCGTTAGGAGTCACGATGGGGGCTTCAGGACGCTCCACGTTCAAGGATGCTGTCTCGTCCGGCACACCGTATTCTTCCAGTTCAGACGTCTCGAAGTCGAACTCCACCGCATGGCGGCGTACCATCCAGAAGGATTCCGCATCATCGAGCGAGGCCGCATAATAATCGTGATTGTCCGGATTGCGCAGCATGTCGTAGACCACAGCCGGATAAGCCGACCACTGCTCAATGGCATCCGAAGGGATGCGGCTGTCGTATCTGATGAGTTCCATATCACGGGCGAAATCCGTGAGCACCGACTTCACCATCGGAGTCATAGAGCCTTGATTGAATTTCCGCTGCAGGGAATAGCCGAGAATTGGGAAAGCCTTATTATCGGCGGCCACCACCACGAACCCTCCCGTCGGGGAATTAAACACATAGAAGGGGGTGAATAGACGATGCGTGGTGAGATCCTTGCCATTGTAGACGTATTCCACCGGAGGAGTGACATAACCTTTCGACTCATTAAAAAACTTCTGAGCCATCGACTTGGCTTCTTTCTGCCCCACCGTCTCAGAATGCAGAAGATGGCTGCCCGCCACCCCAAGGGTGCAGACAGCCATCAATGCTATTATTTTCTTCGGGAGTCTCATATACTATATAACGTCTGAAACGCCGGAATAGTGCATGAGAACGTCTTTCTGCGTGCTTACTCTTCTGCAGCTACTACCTCCGACTCAGACACTTCCACGGCATCTGACTTGATGTTGGGAAGTTCAAGACCGAGATTCTGCTTCCTGTCGATCACCTTCAGCCAGATGCCGATGAGCAGCGCGGCGACTCCGAGGCATGCGAGCATCACGAGGGGCCACGTGTAGTTGTAGCTTATGGCCGCCTCGGCCTCTGTGAGAGTGCCGTCGGCAAGACCCTGCGCTATGTCGGGGTTGGTGTTGTCGAGCACCTTACCTATGAGAAGCGGGAAGAGCCAGAGTCCGATATTCTGAATCCAGAAGATAAGAGCGTAGGCCGAACCGATGATCTTGGCATCCACAAGTTTCGGCACCGAGGGCCACAACGATGCAGGCACAAGCGAGAACGAAGCGCCGAGCACCAGTATTGTGAGATAAGCCACGATCACGCCTCCCACTGCATTACCCTTGAACAAGGGAAGGATGAATGCAAACGTAAGATGGCAGATGATGAGCAGGAGTGCTCCTACCACGAGCATCGAAGCTGCTTTTCCCTTATGATCGACATATTTGCCGAGAATAGGTGTGATTCCAACAGCGAGCAAGGGGAAGACAGCGAAGATAGCTGCCGCGCTCTGGCGCATGAAGCCCATCCAGCAGTAGAAGATAAGCGCCACCACCGCGAGAGTAAGCATGCCACCCTTCAGGCTTTTCTTGCTTGAAAAGTTGCTGATGAAGGCTGCGGCCGCAGCCACGAGCATCACGATATACTGAATCACGGCCTGAGCGTCGGAAGCCCAGAAACTGTCGGGATCCACATCGGTGAAGGTAAGAT
>CAMWXO010000140.1 GCA_947178245.1 uncultured Porphyromonadaceae bacterium | reverse complement strand
TGAAAGTAGGGGTGATTCCTACCGATGAAGAACTCATGATAGCGCAGGACACCGCCGCCATCGTCGGCAAGTAAACTTCAGCCTATGCTTGGATTCGTGACCTGGAACGTAGACCCGATACTCTTCTCATTCGGCCCGTTTGCCGTGAGATGGTACGGACTCATGTTCGTGATAGGATTCTTCGTCGGCTATCAGATAGTGGCCGCAATGTTCAAACACGAAGGGGCTCCCGAGAAATGGCTCGGAACCCTTCTCACCTATCTTGTGGTGAGCACGATCGTGGGCGCCCGTCTCGGTCACGTGCTCTTCTATGAGTGGAGTTACTATTCGGCGCATCCGGCCGAAATCCTTAAAGTCTGGAACGGTGGTCTCGCCAGTCATGGCGGCACCATAGGCATCCTGATTGCGATGTGGATCTTCAGCCGCTTCGTATCTCACAAGCCCATGAGCTGGGTGATAGACAAGATAGTGGCCCCCATCGCACTGACCGGCTGCCTGATACGTCTGGGCAACCTCATGAACTCCGAGATATATGGCGGAGTGACCGAGCAGCCGTGGGGCTTCATCTTCGTGCGCAACGGAGAGACACTGGCGTGCCACCCGACGCAGATATATGAGGCCGCATGCTATCTGGTGCTCTTCTTCATCCTGATGTGGATGTACTGGAAACGCAACGCCGAAGAGCGCCCGTGGCTGATGACCGGAGTTTTCTTCGTATGGACATTCGGCACCCGATTCCTGATAGAATACGTAAAGAACGTGCAGGTGCCATGGGAAATTCAGATGCGTGCCGATTGGGGTATCGATCAGGGTCAGCTTCTCAGCATACCCTTCATCCTGCTGGGTGCCGGACTCATAGCCTACGCCATGTCGCATCCAAGACAGAACTGGAAATTCCCGAACAAATTCGCGGACGCTGACGAAAAATGACTCCCGCATATAATTACCAAAAAAGACCAATCTCACGATTGGTCTTTTTTTTGCAGAAGATCTTTCAATCTCCTGAATGCGTTATGAACAAAAATCTATCTTCTTTATGTTTTTTAAACACTTGATGTTGCAAAAATGTTTCAACACGAATATTTTTTAACACTTGTTAAGATTTCGACCAATTATTTCCCTCAGCCTCTCAGTATGGGAAGTATCCTTCCAAGGGCCGCTATAAAGGCATCAGCCTCCTCTATGGTGTTATAGACGGCAAACGAGGCTCTAACCGTTCCGGGCACTCCAAGCCTGTCCATCAGAGGCTGCGCGCAGTGGTGACCGGTGCGCACCGCCACACCCAACTTGTCGAGAAGCATACCGATGTCGTAGGGATGAATGCCATCCACATCAAATGAAATCACCGCACTCTTATGGGGGGCTTTACCGAAAATGCGCAGGCCCGGAATCTCACGCAGCCTTTCCTCAGTATGGCTCATCAGCATTATCTCATGCTCCTCAATTTTGTCGAGACCTACTTCCTCAATGAAGTCAAGAGCTTTGGCGAAGGCGCCAATGCCGACAAAATCAGGAGTTCCTGCCTCGAACTTAAAAGGAAGATCGGCAAAAGTAGTGCCCGAGAAGCTTACATGCCCTATCATCTCGCCTCCACCCTGATAGGGAGGCATCTTACTGAGCAGCTGCTTCTTTCCGAAAAGCACTCCCACGCCTGTAGGCCCGTACATCTTATGAGCCGAGAAAGCATAGAAATCGCAATCGAGATCGCTTACATCCACTTTGAGATGGGGCGAGGCCTGGGCGCCGTCGATCATCACCGGAACACCCCTCGAATGCGCGAAGGCTATCATCTCCTTCACAGGATTAATGGTGCCGAGCACGTTTGAGACGTGGCAGAAAGAAGCCATACATGTATTGTCATTAAACAAATCCTTATACATGTCGAGACGCAACTCTCCCCTCTCGTCAATGTCCACAACCCGAATCTTCAGGTCAGGCCTTACCGACTGAAGCAATTGCCATGGAACGATATTGGAATGATGCTCCATCACGGTCAGGATTATCTCACCGTTCAAGGGTAAAAGCCGTCCGAAAGAGGATGCCACAAGATTGATGGCCTCGGTGGTGCCTCTTGTGAATATCACTTCCTCAGTTGAAGAAGCGTTGATAAAGGCGCGCACCCTGCGGCGGCATTCCTCCATCAGATCTGTAGCCTCCTGCGAGATGGTATGCACACCACGATGCACATTGGCCTTATATCGCGTGTAGCCTGATTCAATGGCCTGCACCACCTCAATGGGAGTCTGCGAGGTAGCCGTATTGTCGAGATATATCAGAGGTTTCTCACCTACCTTCCGAGAGAGAATCGGGAAGCGGCTTCTGATTTCTAACGTATTCATTTTCATAGCAACCCGGATTATTGGCAGGGCAACGGACATGATGCACATGCCGTCTCCTCGCCGGCGAAGCGCCGCTCCACCATGAGTTTCAATCTGTCGCGCAGGGGCTGCAGGGCTATGCCGTCGATCACATCGCTCATGAACGCCTGCTTCAGGAGGAACCGGGCGGACTGCTCCGAAATCCCGCGCGTCATCATATAGAAAAGCTGGCTCCCGTCGAGCTGCCCGATAGCGGTGCCGTGAGAGCACTTCACGTCATCATTATAGATCTCAAGCTGCGGTTTGGAGTGCATACGCGCCTCCTCGCTGCCAAGCAGGTTGCGGTTAGACTGGTATGCCTCGGTGCCCGAGGCTCCTTCAGCCACATAGATCAGTCCGGCAAAAGCACCGACCGATTCACCCTCCACCACATATTTGAACAGCTCATCTGTCTGGCAATCGGGCACATCATGATATATGCGGGAAAGAGTATCAAGCCTCCGCTTTTTGTCTTCAATACCCATTCCGAGCATCTTCAGTCTGGCGCGGGGGCCGGCGAAGCGGCTGAACAACTCATTGCGTGTCGTACCGTTGTAAAGCGTCATCTCATCTATCAGCACCTCCGATTCCTCATCCTGCCTGAGCCAGAGCGAAGAAAGACGAGTGGTGTCGGCCGTAGACTCTTCAAGATCATAGTAATCGAGCCGGCTTCGCTTCCCTGCAAAGATCTCCACAACCTGCAGGTTGCAGAATTTAACATCCTGAGTCTGAGTATGATCGCATGCGAGAATACGGGCCTCAGCACCCTCCTCCATCACGATCAGCACCCGCCGGCAGGCCATCAGCGGAGCATTGTGATTGAAGATATTGACCAACTGTATGGTGGATTCCACCTTGACGCCCTCCCTGACACGGATCACTATACCATCCTGACATAAGAGGGTGTTGAGAGCCACAATCGGATTGGCCATATCAGCGAGGGCTCCATAATACTTCCCGACAAATTCGGGATTCATGCCGGCATATCGGGCGAGCGACATCACCTCCACACCCTCCGGAAGCTTATCCCTGCAACCGGCGGTCTCGGCAAAAGCATCGTTCACTATGAGGAACAGGGAGGTGGAGAGATGCGGCACATCGCAACGGAACGATTCATTAGGATTGACAGCCATCGGCAATCTGCCTACATTGATTCCGTAATCGGGAGCCAGCAAAGCCTCCATGTCGGTGTGACGGTAATCCTCATCTTTCAGAGAAGGGAGGCCGCATGAGCGCAGGGATGAAGCCGCAGCCTCCCTAAGCGCATTGAGCGGAGCCGGCGACTTCGATGCTATGAGCTCACGGTGCCCGTCGTAAAGAGCAAGATATTGATCAAGAGCAGCCATGACTTATGCCTCCCCCTTTATATCATTTCCCGCGTCTACGTCAGCCTTAATCCAGTCGTAGCCGTTCTTTTCAATCTCAAGAGCAAGCTCGGGGCCTCCCGTATATACGATCCGGCCCTTGTAGAGCACATGGATTACATCGGGCTTGATATAGTCGAGAAGTCTCTGATAGTGAGTTATGACAATGGCAGAATTTTCGGGGGTACGCAGTTTATTGACACCTTCGGCCACGATTCTGAGCGCATCCACATCAAGGCCGGAGTCAGTCTCGTCGAGGATGGAAAGCACCGGCTCCAACACGGCCATCTGAAAAATCT
>CAMWXO010000139.1 GCA_947178245.1 uncultured Porphyromonadaceae bacterium | reverse complement strand
CGTCAACGGACGCGCCAGATTTCTCTACGTCTCGCCTGAGAAACTGCGTAATCCAAATTTTCTTGAAGAACTACGGCATCTCGACATCCGCCTCATAGTGGTGGACGAGGCGCACTGCATCTCGCAATGGGGCTATGATTTCCGTCCCTCCTATCTGCGCATCGCGGCGCTGAGGAAGGTGCATCCCGACGTGCCCGTGCTCGCGCTGACAGCCACCGCGACTCCCGAGGTGGCCGACGACATAATGGAGCGTCTCTGCTTTCGGCGTGACGCGAGAAGGTTCAAGATGTCGTTCGTGCGCGACAACATTTCCTATATTGTAAGGGAATCGGAAAATAAGTTCACGGATATACTGTATATACTGAACCGCACGGAAGGGTCTTCCATAGTCTACGAGCGCAGCCGCAGGAAGACCCGTGAGATAGCCGAATATCTGAACGCTTCCGGAATCTCAGCCGATTACTATCATGCCGGCCTCGACTATGAGACTAAGTCGCAGCGTCAGGGCCGCTGGCAGGCCAATGCCGTGAGAGTGATGGTGGCCACCAACGCTTTCGGAATGGGTATTGACAAGCCCGACGTCAGAGTGGTGGTGCATGCAGATTTCCCGCCATCGCTTGAAGAATACTATCAGGAGGCGGGACGTGCGGGACGAGACGGTTTGAAGTCGTTTGCGGTGCTCCTGACATCAAAAAGCGACAAGACCACCCTGCGCCGAAGGCTGACACTCACCTTTCCCGACCGCGAAGTGATAAGAAACGTCTATGAGAGAGCGTGCAATTTCATGGGTCTCGCCATCGGCGAGGGATATGAGACACTGAAAGAGTTCGACTTCGAGCGCTTCTGCGAGACATTCAGGATGCAACCCCGGCAGGTGCTCTCGGCGTTCCATCTGCTCTCGCAGGCCGGATATCTCGACTATATCGAGGAGACGGAGAGCAATTCGCGCGTCATGATCACTACAGCCCGTGAAGAACTCTACAGCATCAGGGCCTCGGAAGTGGCCGACAAGGTGCTGGCTTGCATACTGCGGCAGTATCCGGGTCTCTTTTCCGACTTCGTGCAGATCAACGAAGGGAAGATAAGCCGAGAGACCGGACTTACGCAGGAAGATGTGTATCAGGGTCTGCTCGAGCTCAACCGCATGCACGTCATCGTCTACGTGCCGCGGCGCCGCACGCCTTTCATGCACGTACCCACCTCGCGCGAGGAAAGCCGGTATGTGGAGATAGGCCGCAGCATCTATGAAGACCGGTTTGAGGCGATGTCGCGCAGAATCGAGGCCATGATAGATTACGGCTTCGGGGCCGATTCGTGCAGGGTGAGCCGCATGCTCGCCTATTTCGGCGAGGAAAAACCTGCAGACTGCGGACGCTGCGACGTATGCCGCGGAAGGAGAAAGAACAGTAACCATGTCACGCGCGAGGAGATGGTGAAGAAAGTCTGGGAATACATGATGAGGTTTCCTTCGGGGGTGACGCAGCTTATCCTCGAAAAGGAATTCTCACCCGAAGGGAGGCTCGCGGGCGAGGCGCTTCGCTTCCTCGTGGATGAAGGATTCGCCGCAGAGGATCATTCCATCTACAGGCTTACCGAATATTCCTGAAATCCGATTTATTCGCTATGGTAGGACTGGCTGATTGCAATAATTTTTTCGTTAGCTGCGAGCGGACGCTCAATCCGGCTCTTGAGAACCGGCCTGTGGTGGTGCTCAGCAACAACGACGGCTGCGTGGTGGCACGCAGCAACGAGGCAAAACGCGCGGGTGTGAAGATGGGGCAGCCGGCCTTTCAGATAAAGGAGCGCATACAGAGCGGAGAGATAATCGCCATCTCGGGCAATCATCTGCTCTATCGGGACATAAGCCTCCACATTCACGACATCTTCAGGCGATATGCACCCAAGACTCTTGACTACAGCGTGGACGAGGCGTTTCTGATCATGGAAGGCATCCCGGCGTCGTCTCTGCGAGAGATAGGCGAGGCCATAGCCCGTAATTGCTGGGATGAAGTCCATATCCCTGTCACCATCGGATTCGCACCCAGCAAGACTCTCGCCAAGATAGTGGCTGAAAGCTGCAAGAAGCGTGGGCGCCGCGTGGGAGTGCTTCAAGCCGCGGAGTCCGCACGGCCGGTGATTGAAAAAATGTCGATATCCGACCTTTGGGGTATCGGCAGGCGCCTCTCGAAGCGGCTCTATGCCGCCGGAATCTATACCATCGCAGATTTCGCTGACAGGGATCTTTCATGGATTCGCGCCACACTCGGCATCAACGGAGAGCGCTCATGGAGGGAAATTCACGGCGAAGACTGCATCGAGCTGGCTCATGTGGAGTCATCGATGCAGGATTCCATCAGCGAATCACGCACTTTTCCGGAAGACGTGGACGACTATGACTGGATTCGCGCTCGGGTGGCCATCTATGCCGCCGACTGCTGCCGCAAGCTCCGGGCTATGAGAGGGGAATGCAAGACTCTCGGCGTATGGCTTGAAACCAACCGGTTTCATACCGACAGGGCACTCTCCCATCCTCAGGGCACCGTGCATTTCGGTTTGCATACCAACGACACGGTAGCGGTCTGCAACGCAGCCATCAGGGTGCTTGACACGATATTCCTCCCAGACGTGCCCTTCAAGCGCGCCGGAGTGTGGCTTACAGACATCGTGCCGTCAGAGGCTGTGATGCCGTCGCTGTTTGACTCACAGGAATTCCTTCACGCCAAAAACTTGCGCCGCCACCTGATGAAGACCGTAGACAGAATAAACTTGAGCCCCGGCGCTCCGGTCATAAGACTCGCCTCCCAGATCACTCAGGGACACCCGGGCCACAACGACGGCTACTCCAGTTCGTTTCAGGCTCCTAAGAAATAAACTTATGTATATGATACACTCTGACCCACACCGACATTGTGACTTTCTCAAGAGAGGGGCGGCCCTGATGCTCTATTGCATTCCGGCCCTGGCCCTGATGTGCTCTTGCGGAGGGAAGAAGACCGGTCACACCGTAGACCTCGACGGGATGCACATTCAGCTGCCTGACACTCTGAGGGTGGGAATGCTCAACTCCCCCACCACTTACTTCGACTATCGCGGCACCCCGATGGGCTACGATTATGAACTCATGGAGAGGTTCGCCAAATTCTACGGAATCGGCTTCAAGATAGAAGTTGGAGGCACTATCTCGGAAATGACCGGGTGGCTCGACGAGGGGCGCATCGATCTGCTCGCAAGCCCGGTGCCCGTGACTTCCGAGTTTCAGGAACGCGCCATCTTATGCGGGCCCCGCAACGTGAGCACCCAGGTGCTTGTGCGGCATTCTCAGGCCGACGCTGATTCCATAGTGAGAGATGTCACGGATCTCGTGGGCCGGGATGTCTACGTGCAGAAAGATTCTAAATATTACTACCGCATGAAGAATCTCGATGAGGAGATAGGCGGCGGAATACGCCTGAACATACTTGACCGCGACACTATCAGCGACGACGATATGCTCTCGATGGTGTGGAAACGTCAGATTCCCCTCACCGTGGTGGATTCCGATGTTGCGGAAGCCGCGGTCTCCTATTATCCCGACCTCGACATCTCGGTGAAGGTGAGTCTTGAGCAATACTCACGCTGGGCCGTGGCCCCGGAAGACACCGGCCTCGCAAAAGTGCTCGACGACTGGTTTGCCGATGAAAAGAACGACAACAGTGACCTCTACAAAAGATACTACCGTCTGTCGAAGCTCGAGTTCATTGAGCAGCCATACGAGGGGCTGTTTGACATCCGGACTCTCAATTTCGCGGGAGGTAAGATCTCGCCTTTCGATGCCATCTTCAAGGCAGCCGGAAGCCGCAGCGGACTTGACTGGCGCCTCATCGCCGCCATCGCATACGTGGAGTCGCATTTCGACCCGGACGTGAAGAGTTGGGCCGGTGCGCTCGGCATCATGCAGATCATGCCCCGCACTGCCCGGTCGCTCGGTTACACTCCCGAAGACATGCTCGACCCTTCAAAACGCGTGGACGCAGCGGTCAAGAC
>CAMWXO010000138.1 GCA_947178245.1 uncultured Porphyromonadaceae bacterium | reverse complement strand
TCAGAAGACTGCACGCCAATATTACGGAGTTCAGAGAAATATAGATTACTATTCCAACCGCGTCAAGACCCTCACCGAGGCTGACAAGATAGAGGAGGCGAAGAAGACACTCGACAAACTTCAAAAAGAGCAGCCGCAAAAAGAGAAAGAAGCCAAGGAAGAATATGACCGGATCAACGCCATGAATTATGAGCAGATCAAAGCAATGGCTCTGGAAGAAAGCGGCAAGATTCTCGAGGGCCACAAAAGTTCGGAGAAGACCGCCCGGTTCTGGTTCTGGTTTCTCATCATCTGCATTCCCCTCTACATATTCGCCTGCCGGCCTCATGGCTATACCCTCAACAAATACAGCTCAATGGAAAACGCCCTCAACGTGCTTCAAAGGTTCGGCCTCTGGGCTTCGGGCGCGCTCGTGGCCGGCTCCGCGGCCTTGCAGTTTACAGAGATCATCACCAAATGGTCTGACGGCTCCACCACAAGGTCTGACGACGGCACCGGGCCCCTGATCGCAGCCTTGAAAATAATCCTACTCATCGCAGCGGTGGTGGTATTCTGCTTCACAAGCTGCTTCATCATGGCCTTCGCCACCATAGCCGGACTCATACGCAACTACCACTGGAGCGAAATTATCGACGATCTCAACTCGCGCCTGAGATACTTCTTCCACAAGTAACTAATTTTCAAACCAATGATATGAAACGAACATTATTCTGTCTTTTACTCTCTATCCTCTGCCTGACGCTGCCGGCGCAGGAGAGGCGTCCGATCGACAACCGCAACCCGCTATGGCTGATACATGTCGATGTATGGAACGCTGCCGACCCGCAGAAGATAATCGATCTCATTCCCGACGAGATAAAGCCCTACGTCTGCATGAACCTTTCCCTCTCGTGCGGATATGACACGAAAGATAACATGTATCGCATGCCGCGCTCGGCAGTGCGCACCTACAAGTCGTGGGCCTCTGTGTGCCAGCAAAACGGTATGTGGTTCACGTGTCAGCCTGCCAGCGGCGGCCATACCCACATCCAGGACGACGACCTCGAGACTTTCGAGTATTTCTTCAAGACATATCCCAACTTCCTCGGCTGGAACTATGCCGAGCAGTTCTGGGGCTTTGACGAGGCCGGCGACAAGAGCAGCAGCACCCAGCTCACCCGCATAGCCCTCTTCGCGCAGCTTGTGGAGATGTCGCATAAATACGGCGGCTTCCTGACTGTGAGCTTCTGCGGCAACATCTGGAGCCATCCGCTCAATCCCATGGGCATGATGAAACGCAACAAGGATCTCTATGAAGCCTGCAAGAAATATCCTGAAGCTATTCTCTGGCTCTACAAGTACACCACGAGCAGCTGCTTCTACAACAACGAGAGCGTGACATGGGGGCCTTTCGTGGCGGGTCTCGCCAATAATTATGGTGTGCGCTACGACAACTGCGGCTGGAACGGCGCGTTAGACGAGATCTGTAAGAATCAGAATAAGCCCTATCCCGGAGCAGCCGGCATAGGCACCGTGATGGAGCAGACCTGCGTCAACGGCGGTGCCGTCTGGGACGGCCCCGAGCTTATCTGGACCGAAGACTTCCAGAACCTCCCCAACTCCGTAGTTAACGGATATCAGCGTCGCAACTGGGGACATTTCCCCAATTTCGACGGTATATGGCTCGACATGTTCGGCAAGATCATCGACGGCACCATGTATATCCCGACACGTGAAGAAGTGGTGGGGAAGACCAAGATAGCGGTCATCAACGATGTCAGCAACGGCAACGACGAAGACAAATACGCCGCATGGGGCTCTCTCTACGACGGACTCTACAAGCAGTCTGACCCCTTCAACAGGAACGACGGCACATGGATGGACAATTTCTGCTACTTCAAGAAAAGCGGACGCTACGGTGCCATTCCCGTAATGCTTGAGCCCGCCGATGAAGCGGCCATGCAGATTCCCGTGCAGGTGAAGAAATCAGGTCAGGCCTCCCGCTGGTCGTCGATAAGCAAGAAAACGGCTGAGTTTGACGCTCTGTATCCGGAAGTATCGAAAGGTGACCTGTATGTAAACCGCTACCGCAACCAGCTCGTGACCTACATGCCCTACTCCAACATCAACGGCAAGAAATCAGCATCCGCAAGGATTCCCCTGAAATACAACACCTGCGACACCCTCGAACTGAAATACGACGTGCTCTCATCCGGTCTCGTACGCGAATATGAGGATCACATCGATTTCTACCTCAACAATTACAGAAACGACACCACCACACTCAGGACAGACGTGATCCGCATAGAGGGCCTGACCTCGGCGCCCACATTCAAGCTGACAAAACACGGCTCATACACCGCGCTCGTGGATGACGACTACAACAAGAATGAAAAGACTTATATCCTCAAGGTCACCCATCTCGGCCCGCTGGACATTTCCGTATCGTGCAAGGGAGACGCAGACCGCAGCGACATGATCGATGCCATTCCGGCAGCGGAGGCTCTGCCCACACCCAAGCAGCCCGCGCCATTCCACGGCCCGATCATCATAGAGGCTGAAAACATGGACTACAAGAATGTGGCCAAACTCGCGCTGACTCACTCAGGATGGTGGGCTCCCGACTACAAGGAGTTTTCCGCAATGGGTTTCGTGGAGATGGGCACGAATAAGACCGGATCGCTGCGTCATGAACTCAAGCTTGACGAACCGGGCGAGTATGATGTGATCATACGCTATTGCAACACTTCCAAGTCGGGCGAACTGCAGGTGAAGATCAATGATGAAGTCACTGATCTCACACTCGACAAGGTGAGCAAGAACGACTGGAAGAAAATCAGGGTTCCGGCATCGCTGGCGGCAGGCACCAACACGCTCGTTATCACCAACACCGGAGCCACATCCCCCACCATCGACCAGATAATCTACATGCCCAAGGGCACGCCTGAAGAGAAATTCCTCGTCACGGTGAAAGACGCGGCCAACGGCACAGTCACCGCCGATGTAAGCGAGGCCTCCGAGGGGCAGAAAGTCACGCTGAGCGTGAGCGCCGATGAAGGATTCGCGCTGAAGGAGCTGAAGATAGTGAACTCCGTCTTCTATACCATGTCGGCCACCATAGAGATTAATGACTCGGGCGAGATATCATTCACGATGCCTGACGACAATGTCACCATCCAGCCGGTATTCGCAGACACCTCCTCCGTCTATAAGCTTGACTACACTGACGTAAGCAACGGTTGCATACCAGAAGGCTGGCGATGCTTCCAGGAGAACAACGAGATGCATGAATATCCCCAGTCTTACGGCATGGGAGCGCGTACATTCAAGGATTTCAAAGGCTATCAGGGCAAAGCCCTCTACTGGCGCAACGGCCGTGCCGAATATGGCGCTCAGAGCGACCACCGCCTGAATCTTGAAGCCGGCTCCTACAGCCTCACCTTCGCTATGGCATCATGGAAAGAGAAGCCATCTTATAATGTGGTGATCAGAAACGCAGATTCCAACAGCATCACGGCTCAGTCTGAAATCTTCACCACTTCAGTGAATGTGAACGGCAATACCTC
Source organism: uncultured Porphyromonadaceae bacterium (assembly GCA_947178245.1). Lineage (GTDB taxonomy): Bacteria > Bacteroidota > Bacteroidia > Bacteroidales > Muribaculaceae > Lepagella. The sequence goes on along the minus strand of CAMWXO010000138.1, from coordinate 630 downwards.
GGCCGACGTATCGGGAGAACCGGAGTATAAGTTCGATTTCTCGATTCCGACAGCAGGAAACTACATCATCCAGTTCGTGGATCAGTCCTCCTTCGGCGGCTTCCATGAGTTCCTGCTGCTCGAATGCAAGCTTAACACGACGGGAGGCTCCGGCATCGGAGAGCTCAATGACGACGCCATCCGCAGGCCGGCAGGAATCTACTCGCCTTCAGGCATCAGGATCAGCTCGATGCAGTCCGGTCTCAACATTGTGATCGAACCGGACGGCACCGTAAAGAAAGTTATGGTAAAATAACCATTACTCTCTAAGAATCATTAAAAAAAGAGGCTGCTCCAGCCTCTTTTTTTATTAACCCAATTTTCGCCAGTTGTGGTTTAAGGGGTTGAGATGGTTTAAGGGGTTAGATGGTTTAGGGAGTTTAAATGGGTTAAATGGTTAGAGGCAAAGTAGAGATGACATAAGGTATTTTCACTGTCATACATCAAGAAAACCAAGTTTTTTAACTTATAAACTCCTAAAACAATTAAAGTTAGGGCTGCGAAACAAAAATTCTTAAAAAAAATCGTAAGAATTTGCATCTTTTCGGAAATTTTTACGTCTGCCTTTATGAAAGAATATCTCACTAAGAT
>CAMWXO010000137.1 GCA_947178245.1 uncultured Porphyromonadaceae bacterium | reverse complement strand
TGATTCATATTTTATACGTTTTCAGCAAAATTTCCCGTAAAATCAATGACAGAAACCCCAAGATACACCCTTCCCGAACAAACTCGCCGTCTGATGGAGGCGGGCCGCATAAAAGACACTTTCACACTTCTGCGCCGGAGGCTGCATGAAGAGCCGCTCCCCGGACTTCTCAATAAAGTGAATCAATCGGAAAACGCCTACAGGTATCTGCTTCAATATTTCCGGCAGGGAGCCAACGATCCCGGTCGTGAGGACATGATGAGCACACTTCGCTCCGACCTCCTGACAGTAGCGGAAAGAATCGACAAAGAAGCCATGTCGGCTGAATCATCCGACATATATTTCTCCACCCTGCGCATGTGCCGCCTCCGGCCGGCATATATCCCCGACCTCGTGGCTTCGATTGTGCAGAAAGACTCCATGGCGAGACTCGCCATCTCTGCCGGCGAATATCCGGCACAACTTGAGCAGGAAATCGAGACTCTCGAAGAGAAACTTTTCAATACCATTTGGACTTCCGACTCACTGACTGCAGATGCGTGGAGCGCTGCATCTGACGCGATAGCCACAGGCACACTTCCCTTCACAGCCGCATCGCTGGCGATAGCGGCTGCAGGGCTCGGACTGATGAGATACTATGATTCCGACGCGCTGTCGCTTCTCATCGCAGCCGCATCTTTCGCCGACGACAAGGTGGCCGCCCGCGGCGTGGCGACGCTTCTTCTTGTGCTCCTGTGCCAGGGCAGCCGCATCAGCGGCGACCGCAAGGCTATGGAGAAGCTTACGGCGCTACTCGAGACAGAGGGTATGCCGGCAAGATTCCGCAAGGCCGTGATAAATGCCGTGCGCACCCGCGACACCGACCGCATATCGCGCAAGATGCAACGCGACGTGATTCCGGGCCTGATGCAGTTCGGCCCCGATATACTCAAAAAGATGAAATCGGCCACTCAGGAGTCGGCTCTCGCCGATCTCGAGGTCAATCCCGAGTGGGAAGAACTTCTCAGGAAGTCGGGCCTTGAGGATAAACTGCGCGAACTGACCGAATTGCAGCAAGACGGCGCCGACGTGATGATGGTGCCCTTCTCCAACCTGAAAGCATTCCCATTCTTCCGGTCGGCCCACAACTGGATGCACCCGTTCTCAGTGAGCCACAGCTCGCTGCGCAAATTGTCGGAGGCCGACAATGAAACCTTGTCGGCAATGCTTGAGCTCAACGGCATGATGTGCGACTCGGATAAATACTCGTTCGCCTTCTCACTGGCATCAATGCCTGATGCCCAGCGTGCGGCAGTGATGTCGCAGATGAAGGCCCAGTCAGAAGCCATTCAGGAGCAGATGCGCGATCTGGAGTTCCTGAACGGAGGGAAAGACTTTGACAATGAACTGATACGCTATTACCGCGATCTATACCGCTTCCATAAGTTATTCAGCAAGAAAGCGGAGTTTTTCGATCCTTTCGCCGCCACTATGGATTTCACGTCACTGCCGGTAGTAGGCGAACGACTCGGAATAGAAGATTCAATTTCGCCTCTGGCGGAGTTTTATTTCTCGCGTGGATATTACGAAGACGCACTCCCTCTGCTCGAGGCTGTAGCCAAAGACTCAGCCGACGCCCCGCATATCTGGGAGAAAATCGGCTTCGCTCTTGAGAAGACCGGAGCTCCTGATGAAAAGGCAATAGAGGCCTATATGAAGGCGCAGTTGTTCAACCCCGACAGCCGCTGGATAGCCAGACGACTTGCGGGATGCTTCCGCAGGAAAGGCGATTACCGGAATGCTGTGGGATATGCGCGCGACGCGATGCCGGCCGACGGCTCCTTTGACCGCCAGCTTTCACTGCTGCTTGCCGACACACTTGCCGAGGCCGGCAAATGGGAAGAAGCACTCACCGAGCTTTACAGGGCGGACTATGAGACGCCCGATGACCCTGAAGTGCGCCGTCGCATGGCGATGTCGGCGATGCGCATGAAGCAACTCGACAAAGCGGCGGAATTGATAGGCTCCATCGATCCTCTCGCGCTGAGCGAAGATGATTATAGGCTCATGGGACACATAGAAATGCTGAACGGCAATTTTTCAAAGGCTATGGAGAAATATCGTCTGACAGTAAGGCCCAACGACACAAAACGGCGATGGAAGACAGCGATAATGGCCGACGCTCCGATGCTCGAACAGTTAGGAGCCTCGCGCACTGATCTGGCTCTTATGATGGAGGCGCTTGCCTATGATCTGGAAAATTGAAAAACATAAAAAAGACGCGATTCGATCGCGTCTTTTTTTATAATTTTGCGAGTCTTACAATCTCGCTCCGTATGCTTGTCACGGCGTCCTGAACATCTTTGGCATATTTGATGCGATCCTGCACGGCTGAGATACCATGCAGCACGGTGGCGTGCTTTCGATTGAGTTTTGCACCGATGGCGGAAGACGAGAGACCTGTCATGTCGTGACTGAGAAACATGATGACCTGACGGGCATCGGCAATATCGCGCACCCTGCTCTTGCTGAATATCACGTCGGGGTTCAGCTTATAGTATTCGGCAGTGGCATCTACGATCATGTCGAAATTGACGGGCTTGTTGCCGGGCGCGGTCTTCACGGTGTGGCGCATCACCTCCTTTGTGAGCTCCAGAGTGACCGGACAGTTCAACATGATGCTTCGTGTGAGCACCCCCATCACGATTCCTTCCAGTTCCCTTACACTTCCTGTGGCTCCGCTCGCTATGCAGTCGATGATCTCATCAGAGAGGGCCAGGCCGTTTTTCTGAGCCTTGAACTTCAGGATATCCCTGCGCAGTGTGTAGTCGGGCTTAGGCAGTTCTTCGGTGACTCCCCATTTAAACCTGTCGATTAGACGGTCTTCTATACCGTCGAGTTCCACCGGCGGGCGGTCGCAAGTGAACACGAGCTGCTTGCCGTTGTGGTGCATGTGGTTGAAGATGGGGAAAAGAGTCTCTGCAGTCTTCTCCTTACCCGATATCTCCTGAAGGTCGTCGATGAGCAGAACATCCACTTCCTGCTGAAACCAGTTGATGAAAACAGGCAATTTATGATTCAGCACCGCATTCACATACATGTTCTGGAATTGCCTCATCGGAAGGAAGAGGACGCGCGCATGAGGATTGTTTTCCTTTATCCTGATGCCGATGGCCTGAATGAGATGAGTCTTTCCCACGCCTACCGCGCCATACAGGAAGAACGGATTGAAATCCGACTTATTGGGATTCTCGGCTATGTGCTTTGCAAGTGTGCATGGCAGCTTATTGCTTTCGCCAAGACAATAATTCTCAAACGTCATCGCCGGATTCAACTGCGGATCTACGTCTACACCTCCGGCACCCGTATTTTTGACAAACTCGCTTACAGGGCGTTGTGTCTGCTGCTGATATTTGGTATCTACGGCCTTGCTCCGCAACGGACTGCCGTAATTGACTGCCGACTGCTTGTCGCCTCCGATCACCTCCACCTCATAACCGAGTCTCACTTCCGGCCCGAACACCTTGCGAAGCACACTCGAGAGAATACCCAGAAAACGATCCTCATATTCCTCCATGAAGAATTTTGAGGGAAGGGCCAGCACGAGTTTATTATCCTCATATTTAATGGCCCTCGCAGGCATGAACCAGGTCTTGAAACGCTCTTCCCCGACATTATCGCGGATAATGTCGAGACATCGGCTCCAAAGCATTTTGTAATCCTGATTCGGGTTCATTGTTATCGGGGTATTATATAGAAAAGTCGGATTTGAAGAAAACGACTGCAAAGTTAAGACAAAATTTCCAATATTAAAAATGTAATCTTTTCGCCCGAAACAGGCAAAACCGCACACGACTAAACATCAAGGAATTGTCATCAGTTATTTATACCAATTCTAAATAAAAGCGTTGAAATAGGAATCGGGCCGCCCGCTTCCGGACAGCCCGAAACATATCCTTTATGTCATCAGTCAATGATGCGCTTCGACCCTAAAAAGCGCTTTGCATAATAGGGTTCGTTGCAGTTTGAGATGATTATGCCTTGCGAAGTGCTCGCGTGGATAAACTTGAAATTTCCTTTGCCATCGGCTTCGGTCACGATTCCTACGTGTCCGACACCGCCTTTGGAGTTGCGTCCTGTGAAGAAAACGAGATCACCTTTTCTGAGGTCGGCGCGATCCACTTTCTCACCCTTTGTCCACTGGTCGCGCG
>CAMWXO010000136.1 GCA_947178245.1 uncultured Porphyromonadaceae bacterium | reverse complement strand
TGACCTTGTGAGCGCCACTGAGCGTGCCTGCGGGAAGTGTCTCGCCGAAGAGGCGGTAGATGTCGGCATCCTCGGGAAGTTGGGCCACAACGCGGCTCACCATGTGGATGACGTGGCTATAGAACTGAATCTGCTTCAGATATTCCACACTCACGCGCCCACCGCCACGGCTGAGGTCGTTGCGTGCCAGATCCACGAGCATGATGTGCTCCGCGTTCTCCTTGGGGTCGGCGAGCAGCTTCTCGGCCAGCTCGTGATCTTTCCTGTCGTCGCCGGTGCGCCTGAAAGTTCCGGCTATCGGGTCGATATAGGCACGGCGGTCGGGAGTGACACGGAAATGAGTCTCGGGCGAGGAGCCGAACACCTTGAAGTGTCCGAAATCAAAGAAGAAAAGATAGGGTGAAGGATTTACCGAGCGGAGCGCCCGGTAAACGTTGAATTCATCGCCCGTGAACTCCTGAGAGAAGCGGCGCGAAGGCACAATCTGAAACACATCGCCGCGCTTGGCATGGGCGATGCCGCGCTCCACCATGCGGATGTATTCCTCATCCGTTATGTGCGATTCCGGCTCTCCGACCGCCTTGAAAGGATACACCGCCACGTTATTGTTGCGGATTATCGATACCAACTGGTCGAGGCGGCTGCCCTCCCCTTCCGGAATATTCTCCAGAATGGTCATCTCGTTGCGGAAATGATTCATGCGGATGATGAAACGGAAAAGGAAATACTGCATGTCGGGGATATCGGCGAGCTTCTCCTCGCGCGCCCTCACAGGCACCGACGGCTCGAAATAGCGCACGGCATCGTAAGCCGTGAAGCCGAGAAGGCCGTTGAATAAATCGCCTTTCTGAGCCGAATCACCGAAGGCCCTTATATAATCGCCGAGCGCATCGGTCACGTTTTCAGCGGGAATATCGGTGACGGAACCGTCGGGATACCGCATAATGATACGCTCCTTCACCAAAGTGAACGAGCCGATCGGGTCTACTCCTATGAGCGAGACCGAGTTCTGCGAAGTGTGATAGTCAGAACTTTCAAGAAGCGCCGAGCAGGGAAAGAGATCCCTGATCTTGAGGTAAATGCCCACGGGAGTCTCCAGATCGGCGGGGAGAGTGAGCGTCTTTTGCGTAAGTGTCATGGGAGGGTCAGATGTTTGATTGATTCAGCCGGGAGATGTAGGTCATCATGTCCTTGTCGCCCCGGCCGGAGACATTGACCACCACTATATCGTCTTTGCCAAATTGCTTCCTGTCGAGCACCGCGAGGGCGTGGGCCGACTCGAGGGCCGGGATTATTCCCTCGGTGCGCGTAAGGCGGAATGCGGCGTCGAGCGCCTCCTTATCGGTGACGGCTATCACTTCCGAGCGTCCCGATTCGGCAAGGTAAGCGTGGAGAGGGCCGACACCGGGATAGTCGAGCCCGGCCGAGATCGAGTAGGGTTCGGTGATCTGGCCGTCGGGGGTCTGCATCACGAGTGTCTTCGAGCCGTGGATGATGCCGACGGAGCCGAGTTTCATCGTTGCGGCAGTTTTTCCGGAGTCGATGCCGAGGCCGGCGGCTTCCGCCGCGATCAGCTTCACCGACGGCTCATCTATGAAATGATAGAATGCACCGGCGGCATTGCTTCCGCCTCCGATGCAGGCCACCACATAATCAGGCAGATCCCGCCCGGTGAGATCCTTCACCTGCTTCCTTATCTCACGGCTGATCACTGACTGGAACCGCGCCACCATAAGGGGATAAGGGTGGGGGCCAACGGTGCTTCCGATCACATAGAACGTATCTTCCGGGTTTGAGCACCAGTCGCGGATAGCCTCGTTGGTGGCGTCTTTCAGGGTCTTATTGCCCGATTCCACGGGATGCACCTCAGCGCCGAGCATCCTGATCCGCTCCACGTTAGGCATCTGCCGGGCCACGTCGGTGGCTCCCATATAGATCACGCACTTCAGTCCCATGAGGGCGCAAACCGTAGCCACGGCCACACCATGCTGCCCGGCACCGGTCTCGGCTATGATGCGTGTCTTGCCCATGCGCATGGCGAGCAGCACGCTCGCTATGGCATTGTTGATCTTATGAGCGCCGGTGTGGTTGAGATCCTCACGCTTGAGGTATATGTTGGTGCCGTAATGCTCCGAGAGTCGCCTCGCGTGGTAGAGAGGCGTGGGGCGCCCCACATAATCGGCGAGCAGCCGCTCATATTCCGCATTGAACTCCGCATCGTCGGCATATCGCGCGAACGCCTCTTTCAGCCGCTCCACGTTGGAGTGGAGGATTTCGGGAATGAACGCTCCGCCGAAATCTCCGTAATAGCCTTCCTCATCTACCGGAAGGATGGAATCGAGTTTATTATCTTTCATTTTTACTATCTATTGTCTGAATAATCAAGAAGCCGCCGGAGTTGCTTTTCCGACGGCTTTATGCTGAATGGTCACGAGGGTCGCGTCCGGGGTGATCCGCGCCCTGCACTTACAGGAGATCAATGCCATCGGGAAAAATCACCGATGCGCCACCAACTCCGGATATTTATACATTTATTCATAAAATCACACTTATTTTGCACAAAATTATAAAATATTCCGTATATCACCAAATTTTTATCAATATTTTTTTACAATTACAGTCATAATCTTCAGAAAAAAGGTAATTCAGCGGCAGAACAGAACTTAATGAGCGTGCGCGACGTTGCAATAGTAAACACAGTTTCTTATGAACCGTCTTCTCTTTATCCTTGCCATCATCATGGCTCTCCCTGCATCGGGCAAATACAACGCGCTTCCGGCCAGATACGCCGGATCGATGATGCCTTACGACCTCAGCCGCGAGGAAATACAGACCGTGTGGGCCGACTCGCTTACCCCGGTATATATGGCACGTGTGGCACGCCACGGCGCCCGCTACATTTCATCTGCCTCCAAACTCGACCGGCTGAAAGCGGCCATCGCGGAAGCCCGCGAAAGGAAGACGCTGACCAAAGAGGGCGAACGCTTCAATCGCCTGCTCTCGGACGTGGAGACAGCCACAGCCGACCGCTGGGGCGACCTTTCGGAAGTGGGCGTGACGGAAGAGCACCGGCTGGCCGACGGCATCTTCACGATGCTGCCGGAACTCTTCAGGACTGCCCGTATCAACGCGATATCGAGCTATGTGCCCCGCGTGGTGAAGACGGCATACGAATTCACTTATCAACTGACTTCTCTATCAGGCCATACGGAGATCACGGTGGCCGAGGGCAGACGCTTCAATCCCTTGCTCCGATGCTTCGAGACCGACAAGGATTATGCCGCCTGGCGCAAATCGGGCGCCTGGAAAGAGCAAGTGGCCTTAATGACGGATTCGCTCGTCTCCCCCGCACCGGCACGACGGATCTTCGGCGCTTACTTATCAGATAAAGACGCGCGCCAGCTGACCCTTGACATCTACGACATATTGCAGTCGCTCAGTGCCTTCGGACTGCCTGCCGCCACCGACGAGTTCATGACCGCGCAGGAATACGAGGACTGCTGGAAGATAGACAATCTCACCCATTATCTGCGCAATTCCATCTCCCCGCTCTCCGATCTGGCAGGGAAGGCCACCTCTCCGCTGCTCGCCCGCATCATAGCCGACGCCGACCGGTCGCTGAGCGGCCGCGTCGAAAAGGCGGCAGATAGAGCCGCGGGCATCTCCGGGCCGGAAGATGACTCCGTCGCAGACATGAACCTCTACTTCGGACACGCCGAAACCCTGATGCCACTTCTTTCACTGATGCGCGTGGAGGGATGCTATTACGACTCGCCAGATCTCTCCACGCTTTATGAACGCTGGAAAGACTATGATGTGGTGCCTCTCGGCGCCAATCTCGACATAATCCTGCTTGAAGCGCCGTCAGGCACCATCCACACGGCCCTGCGCCATAACGGGACATACATCAGTCCTATGCCAGGCTCCGGCATGACAGTGGAATGGAACGCCTACCGGCAATATCTGATATCGAATATCCGGACTCTTCAGGATGCCAAGACCACCCGATGAGCCCGCACGGGGATAAGGGCCGCAAAAAAGATACTGCAAAATTTCTCAGATCGGGAAATATTTGTTAAATTTGTAGACTTTAATTTTTAAGCAAAATGGAAGTTATAAATATGTCTATTATACAAATCTGACGCTGACGACGAATAGCCTTGTGTAGATCTCGGTGGTCGCCGTATCATT
>CAMWXO010000135.1 GCA_947178245.1 uncultured Porphyromonadaceae bacterium | reverse complement strand
GGGTTCGACAGCAGCCGTGATTTCGGAGTGCCGTACATTCAGGATGTGGCGTTCACCGGGCCGCAGGTTGAATTTCACCGCAGCGCCGGGGAAGCGTTCGGACGCAGCAGCGACTCCTACGTGAGCGCCGTAATCGCGGGCAACACTTTCGACTATCCGGCCCTGCACGGCGACGCAATCTGCAATGCAGGGAAAGGATTCGTGAGCGCCAGCCTCGGAGCCGTGGAGAACGGAAGCGTGGATCTCAACCATTATAATACAATCGACCTGATTCTTGGGAAACAGAAATCCACTATTATCGGACGCAACAACTTCGGAGCCGAATTCTTCACGTTCTCTAAGAAACTCCGCCATGCCCTCACCTCATTCCTCGACAAGGGAGGCGACCTTATAGTCAGCGGCCAATATGTGGCGAGTGATCTTGCCGACCCAAAAGCCGATGCCGATGCAGCGCAATGGGGCCGTGAAGTGCTTGGTATAGAGAGTATCGATTCTGTAGCACCTAACAGATCCGGCAAAATCATGACAATCGGAGACGTTTCCGGCTCAGGAATACAACCACACACCTTAGACTATTCACACACCCTCAATGAAGACTGCTACATAGTGGAGCGGCCGGACGCAATACGTCCGAGCGGAACAACCGATACAGCGGAGACATTCATGACATTCTCCGATTCCGAAGCCGCTGCCGGCCTTCTTCTCACCGACGGCAAATCGCGCCGGGCCGTGATGAGCGTTCCACTCGAGGCGATCACCGACGACGACCAGCGCAATCTGCTCATGAAGGAACTTCTGCAATGGGTGGAAAGCAATTAACAGACAAGAGGAAAAACAGATACTGAAAAAACTGAATTGACCGCTATGATTCAATTCCACAACATAACCCAACTTCAGGAAGACATCATCCGCAGGGGCCTTGAGCAGTTCGTGTTCGTGAAGCTCGGACACAAGGAAGTGAAGATGTATGAACATTCGATGCGCAGGATGCTCGAGCTCTCGGAGACCTGCGACGTGCCCCTCACCTATTCATGGTACAGGGAAACGGATGCCGACGGGAAAGCCGTGAATCATCCCACCATCGATTATCAACTCGGCTCTATCCGCGATGACTTCGACTTCGGAAGCATAATTCTCCTGAACACTTCGGAGACCATCAGCGCCATCGAAGATCTCGGCAGCGAATACGACCGGATGCCCGACGGAGGATGGTATGCCCTGCGGCTCAGGCTGCTCGCCGGGCGCGGCGCGCTCTGCATCAACGAATACCTCTACGAGCAGTCGCGCACCGACTTCAGGAAGAGCGGAGAGCAGCAGCACGACTACGTGGATCCACGCAATGCCGAATATCAGAAAGCGATGGAGGAGGCATGCACGGCCTATCTTGAAGAGATACATGCCACAGTGGGGAAGGCTCACGAGGTGGAAGTTGGGCTCGAGCAGTTTGATGTGGAGGCAAGCGTGGTAATCCCCGTGCGCAACAGAGTGAATACAGTGATGGATGCGGTGGCTTCCGCCCTGTCGCAACTCACTGATTTCAAGTTCAACGTGATAGTGGTGGACAACGGAAGCACCGACGGCACACGCGCCGCGCTTCACTCGGTAGCCGATCCGCGACTCGAAGTCATCGAGGTTGAAGACTCGGAAGGCCTGGGTATCGGTGGATGCTGGAACAAGGCTATCACTTCGGAGAAATGCGGGCGTTTCGCCGTGCAGCTTGATTCGGACGACGTCTATTCCCAACCGGATACACTTCAGAAGATCATCGACAAATTCTATGAAGAGAAGTGCGCCATGGTGGTTGGGAGCTACACGCTGACAGATTTCGACCTGAACACCATCCCACCGGGACTGATAGCTCACACTGAATGGACTGCCGAAAACGGAGCGAACAATGCCCTGCGCATCAATGGGTTCGGCGCCCCGCGCGCTTTTTTCACACCGATAGCGCGCGACATATTGTTTCCCAACGTCTCTTACGGTGAAGACTACGCCATGGCACTGCGCATCTCGCGCAACTGGAAGGTAGGGCGCATCTTTGAATCGCTCTACAACTGCCGCCGCTGGGAGGGCAACAGTGACGCGGCGCTTCCCATAGAGAAAGTGAACGAGAACAACACCTACAAAGATTTCGTGCGGACTTTAGAGATTCTGGCCCGAATCCACGAGTCGATGGATGAGTCTGACTCCCTCCCCTACTAAGCCATGAACATGACCGACCTGCGAGATTTCATCGATGTGCAACTTCAAGGCTGGCCGCTCGCCCGAGCCAACTATCAGGCACTCGGGCGCACCCGGCGGCGCAGTATGGTGCTGGGCGACCTGACTGTAGGAATCCAGCACAATCCAGCGCGGATCGTATCTACCGGAGCCAAGACCGACGCTTCGAGCATATCCTCGCGGCCATGCTTCCTATGCAAGGACAACCGCCCCGCCGAGCAGGTCGGAATAGATATAGTGCCGGGATGGGAGTTGCTTGTCAATCCCTACCCTATCTTTCCCACACATTTCACTATCGCAAGCAAAACCCATCAGCCGCAGGCCGGATTTCAACTTGATATGATAACGATGGCTGAACGTCTGCCTGAGCACACAGTATTCTTCAACGGAAGCAAGTCCGGCGCCTCCTGCCCCGATCATCTTCATTGCCAGGCCGTAAAGCCTCATGAACTTCCACTGATGCGGCTCATAGCCGAAAGGCATCTGCCTGAAGAGAACGGCTACATCGCCACTGCCGCCACTCTGGGCCTGAAGATGCCGTTCGACTTCCGCAGCGTCATCATCACCCCCAATGCCCTCGGCATGGAACTGCTGAAAAATATCGAGGTAATACTCGGAAGAGAAGAAATATCTTCGGGCCTCATCAATATCTACGTGTGGACTGATGAGTGCCGCCGACTCAGAATCGTCGGTGTTCCCCGCCGGGCTCATCGCCCTTCATGCTATGGAGATGGCGCGGAAGAGCATCTTGTGTCGCCGGGGTGCATCGACATGGCCGGAGTCATCATCACACCTCTTGAGAAGGATTACACCGGCCTGACGGCGGAAAATATCGAGAAAATCTACAGTGAATGCGGTAAAAACCCCGATATGAGGTGAGTGTCGGCTTCAATAAGGATATTTCAGCCGAAATATTTTGTAAAATGGGGGGAATTTGTTAATTTTGCACGTAAAACCCAAATAGCGGCTTACTCCGCAACAAAAGAATAATAAACTATGAGAAAGAACATCGTAGCAGGCAATTGGAAAATGAACACCACTCTCGATGAAGGAGTGGAACTCGCCGACGCAGTGAACAGCGCCCTTAAAGCAAAGAAAGCAAATTGCGAAGTAGTGATATGCGTACCCTTCACTCACCTCACAAGCGTACACGGAGTGATCGACGCCGACATTCTCGGACTTGGCGCAGAAAACTGCTCGGAACATGAGAGCGGCGCATATACCGGAGAAGTCAGCGCGCCCATGGTGAAGAGCACCGGAGCAAGCCATGTAATCCTCGGCCACAGCGAACGCCGCCAGTATTTCGGAGAGACCAACGAGCAGCTTCTTGCCAAGACCAAACTCGCTCTCGCCAATGGTCTGACTCCTATCTTCTGCGTGGGAGAAGTGCTTGAGGAGAGAGAAAACGGCAGCTACAACGACGTTGTGGCCGGACAGGTGGAGGCACTCTTCAGCCTCAGCCCCGAAGACTTCTCGAAGATCGTGATCGCTTACGAACCGGTATGGGCCATCGGCACAGGCAAGACCGCCACTGCAGATCAGGCTCAGGACATGCACGCCCACATCCGCAACGTGATCGCAGCCAAGTACGGCAAGGAACTCGCCGACAACACCTCCATCCTCTATGGCGGCAGCTGCAAGCCGAGCAATGCCAAGGAACTCTTCGCCAAGCCCGACGTAGACGGCGGCCTTATCGGTGGCGCCGCTCTCAAGGCAGACAGCTTCATGGGCATCGTGGAGGCATTCGACTGATACAAGATATAAATTCTCTGAAGATGACCCGACGATTCAACAGATATTCAAGACTTCTCATCCCGGCAGCCCTGCTGTCGGGGTGGATGCTTCCATGTCTTGCCCAAAGCAATGTGGAGACCGAGAACGTGAGCATAGTGGAAAGGATTGAAGCGGAATCTGACGGAAATGTCATCATTGAAATAGATCCGGAACTTCTTGAACGCATCCTCACCGATCCCGAGGTAACGGTAAAGAAGAAGGAGACGCGAGATCCTAACGCAAAACTCAACGGCTATAGGATACAGG
>CAMWXO010000134.1 GCA_947178245.1 uncultured Porphyromonadaceae bacterium | reverse complement strand
CGTTGATGTAGCCCTTCTTGCGCAGATTCTCAAACAGTTCCTTATAATGACCCTTACGGTTCTTGACAAGGGGAGCGAGCACATAAATCTTGCGCCCCGCGAAAGTCTGCTTCACCATATCCACGATCTTCTCACGGGTATACTTCACCATCGGCTTTCCGGTGATATAGCTTCGGGCCTCACCGAGCCTTGAAAACAGCAGACGGAAGAAGTCATAAATCTCGGTAGTCGTACCTATCGTTGAACGCGGATTATTGTTCACTGTCTTCTGCTCGATGCTGATGACCGGGTTCAGACCGGTGATCTTGTCTACGTCCGGGCGCTCCATGTTTCCGAGCAGATTTCGGGCGTAGGCCGAGAAGGTCTCTATGTAACGCCTCTGGCCTTCGGCAAATATCGTGTCGAAAGCGAGCGAAGACTTACCGCAGCCGCTGAGCCCGGTGATCACCGTGAGCGCGTTGTGAGGGATGGTGACGTCTATATTTTTAAGGTTATGGACTCTCGCACCTGAAACCTCGATGCAGTCCGTGTCCTTCTGTATGTCGTTCATATTATTAAAATGTGTTTTCCGGAATAATAACAAATATCATGCCATTAATGCGAAGTGGTACCTCTCACACCCACATATTTCACCACATTTATGTCACCGCTCTTCTTATACTTCTTTCCGTCGCTCCCCGTGGCCTCTATCACATAGTAGAAAACACCTGAATCCACTGTCTTTCCTCCTACCTTGCCATCCCAGCCCTGATCTGGCGAAGTAAGGTGGCATATCTGATGCCCCTGCCGGTCGAAAATCCAGCAATTGAAAGTCAGCAGCGAGCGATAGGCCACTTTCCACTCATCGTTCACTCCGTCGTCGTTAGGAGAGAAGGCGTTGGGCACGAGAAGCCGGCTCTCCCCTATCGATATCTCGTAGGTATCGCCGACATATTCGCAACTTCCGTCTGCGTTACTGCCTATGTAGCGCACATAGTGAGTGCCCTCCTCAAGAAAAGTATAGTCAAGATCCTGAGTGGTGAAACGATAATCAATGTTTTCAAAAGAAGAATCGCGTGTGAGCTGCCACTCGTTGTGGATCACGCCATCGGTGACGTATGCCTGAAAAGAGATGTCGCAGGGCGCGGAGCCCCCGAGGCCCTCGCTTCCGCCGCTTCCTATCTGGTTGCTGCCGGAATCATTTCCGGAATCATCGGGAGTATGCTGCACGGCAAACGTGCGTGCATCGACAGATGTGGGCTGCACCGTAGCGGTGGAAACAGACTCAAGCCAGTTCCAGGCTTTCAGAAACCTGTCGCCGGAGATCTGAAACTTGGTGGAGCAATAATTTGGAGGCGTCAGCCTGTATTGAGGCTGCAGGGTCTCGAATGATTCCGAAACCACTAACTCTACGAAATTCTCATCCTTATCCGACCATTCCTGAGTGGAATACTCCACGGTTATGGCCTGATCCAGAGTCTTCTGCATGCCTGTGACCGTGAAATATCTGATAGGCTCGCCCGAGCCTTCCACATCGATGATGCTCACACCGCATTCATTCCCTTCGGAGGGAGAGGCAGCCTTAAGTTTCAGGCGATGGGGAAGATAGTTTGTGATCCAGAAGCAATAACGCCTGTCGCCATCCTCTACAATATAACCTTTGTCACCATCAAGCTGAGCCAACGTGCTGGTGTTTCCGTTTTGCGTGGAGGGCACGGCCTCAGCGTGACCGCCACCGAGATTGCCGTATTGAAGCCAGTTGATATGATTACCTGACCCGGATGTATATGACGCTGTCACTCCCTCAGTGGAGTAAAGCACGTAAATCTTCTCCAGACCTGTTGATTTCTCAGGCGTCTCCTCAATCACTTTCAGCGAATTGCCGCTGAAACTCAACGACTGAGCAAAACAAGACAACGGCATCACTCCCAGCAGAAATGCACTTAGTGTTATTCTTCTTATCATATCAATATTAACGTAAAAAATATACATAAATTTTGAAGCTTAAAGAAAAATCCGCTTCAAAAGAGCCTGCCGTAGCACAACAGACCGCTACTTTACTGCCTGCAACTCTTTGATGTGTTGGAATTATTTCTTAATTTTGCATCATCTTCGATCAGATCGTCACAATGGCGTTCAATACCGATCAAGATATCGATATAACGTAATAATGAACAGAATACTCATATTTATCATAGTTGCGACATTGGCAATAGTCTCCTGCACGAGACATACGTCGCGCTACAACAAGGAGCTCGATGAGGCTGAGAAGATGATTGAAGTCAACTCCGACAGCGCGCTGACCTTGCTTGATGCCATTGATCTCTCTGATATAGATGCAGACTCATTACGTGCGAAATATGTCTATCTGAAAGCATACGGACACATTAAGGGAAACCGCTCCATGATAGCAGATTCCCTTATATCATTCGCCCATCATTATTACAGTGGCAAAGACATTGTCAAGGATATACGGACGGGTGCGTCATACGCGATGTATAAATTCTGGGTCGGTGATACCGACGGGTCACTTGCGCTGCTTGATTCACTCATAGCTCTCCCCGACGTGCCTGATTCGCTGATGAGGATTACTCTACGCATCAGGGCATTCCTCGGCGCTTCGGAGTATCAGGGACGGGAACTCATCCCTGTGGCAAGAAAGCTGCTCGATATGGAACCAGACACGATGAGAAAAATCGAGGCACATTATCTGCTTCTGACAGGTTATGAATATGCCGGTGAGACAGATTCCGCCCTTTATCTCACAGATCAACTTATAGACTATGCACGATCACACAATTGGGGCGACAAGCATTTCCAGTTTGAACTGGAGCGGGCCCAGTTGCTCACGGAAGCTGGGCGCAACGAGGAGAGTGACCGCGTTATCGATGACATATTCAGAAAGGCCGGCCCGGAAAACGGAGCCGCCGATTATCTTCATTTTCAATATGCCATGAACGCATTGAACCGCGGCGACGTAAATCGTGCGGCGAGGCATCTCGCCATCGCCGACAGTCTGGCATTGAAACTGAGGAAAGACGATGACGCTTATTTCCGCAGCTACAGCAACCTGCTCCATGCGATGATCGACTTCAAGCGAGACGGGCGTGTCAGGCTGATGCATATCAACGGACTCAACAACCGACAGAATGAGCGGTTCAACCGCATGAAGGCCTCGCAATGGGAATCCGAGCGCGGAGCGCTACGGCAGGAAGCGCTCGCGCTTGCCCACAAGGCTGAAAGCCGGAAAAAGACGGTGATTATCTTATTGATCGGCATAGTCGCCTTATTGATAGCAGCAGGAGCGGCATGGTTCATCATAATGCGTCGCCAGCGCGACCGCGAGAACGAAGAACGCATTGAGGCGCTACGGAAAATGGTGGAAGAATACAAGTCCGCTCCCGGGGCTGAGGAATCCCCTCGCCGGGAATCTCCGGCACTTCGCACGGCAATGCTCAGGCAACTCGGTATAATCAAGATGGTAGCCGAGACACCGACAGAACAGAACCGCGAGATGCTGATGAAGATTTCATCGCTCAACGGCGAGACCAACGGAGAGCTCGTAGACTGGAAGAATGTGTTCGAGATTATCGACAGCCTCTATTCCGGATTCTACAGCAGGATGCACGAGAGATATGGAGAGGTGCTGAGCCTGAAGGAAGAACAGATAATATCGCTTATCGTGGCCGGATTCTCCACAAAAGAGATAAGCGTGGTCACCGGACAGTCAACCTCATCCATCTATGTGCGCAAGACCTCGATACGCAAGAAACTCGGAGTGCCCGAGAAAGAAGACATAGTGGAATTTCTCAGGAATACGGAGCGACTTTAAGCATACATTAAGGTCGATTGACCCTGAATTAAGACTTTTAAGAAATGCAACCGCTGATTATCAGCGTGTTGCACTTCTCATTTTAAGTCTTTATTATTTGGAGTTAAAAACGGTTCAGACGTAATTTTGCATCAGCTAAACAATAAAAAACTGATGTAATGATGAAAAGGAAACTTACACTGCTTGCTGCCGCATCGGCAATAGCATTCCTGATTCTTCCTTCCTGCAACATGGGCCCGGGAGACCGTAGAGACCTGAATATTCAGCGCGCGATATGCGCTTATCTTGATTCCGTTCCCGAATTGGAATACGCAGGGATGTCGGATACACACGAACTCGACGGCGACAGGTTTCAAGCTGTCGTGATCTATTATGAGACCGACGCGGAAGGCAACCGGACTGAGCGCGACGCGAGCGTCATCACCAATCACGATTGCACAGAAATCCTATCATGGGAAG
>CAMWXO010000133.1 GCA_947178245.1 uncultured Porphyromonadaceae bacterium | reverse complement strand
TTTGCTGAATTTATCGGCCCCGACATGAGGCTTGACCCGGTTGTGGTGAAAAAAGAAGACAAATATGATCAGCTTCTGGAGTTCTATATGGGCAAGAACACCATGGATCGCCAGAACTTCATCATCGACAATCTTATAATCGAGGAGGAGGAGCCATGAGGACATGTGTGTTTCCGGGCACCTTCGACCCCTTCACAATAGGCCACAAGGATATCGCAGACAGGGCGCTTGGGTGTTTCGACCGGCTCGTGATCGGTGTCGGTTTCAATCAGGCCAAACCTGAGGCCGGAGAAGCCGCCACACGACGGGCACAGGCTATAGGGCGTCTTTACTCCCACGATGATAGAGTGACCGTGGAAGCATACACGGGCCTCACCGTAGATTTCGCCCGGCGCCACGGCGCCACTCACATAGTGAGAGGCCTTAGAGAGGTGAAAGACTTTGAATATGAACGCAACCTGGCCGACTGCAACTCCGCCATCTCGGATATCGAGACAGTGTTTCTGATAGCGCGGCCGGAATATGGATATGTCTCAAGCAGCATGGTGCGTGAACTGATTGCAAACGGCTATGACGCCTGCAGATTTCTCCCCAAAGAAGAATCCTGAAAAAGATGAAAAAGTTACTTTATGCTATAATAGCTCTGGCTGCTGTGGCCGCTTATGCACAGCAACAGTTCTCGCCTGCACATAAGCTGCAATATGCCGAGCATGCCATAGCAAAACTATACGTAGACTCCGTAGACGAGGAGAAACTTGTGGAAGACGCCATCGTAGGAATGCTGAAGAATCTTGATCCGCATTCCTCTTATTCCAACGCCAAGGAGACTCAGGAACTGAACGAACCTCTGGAAGGATCATTCAGCGGAATCGGCATATCATTCAATATGGCTACGGATACGCTCTATGTCATAGAGACCATCGGCGGAGGCCCTTCCGAAAGGGTCGGTATCCTGCCCGGCGACCGCATACTGAAAGTGAATGATACGGTGATAGCAGGCGTGAAGATGCTTAATTCCGACATAATGCGCAGGCTGAGAGGCCCGAAGGGCACTACCGTAGACGTGCAGGTGCTCAGGCTCGAGTCCGGGCGCCCCGACACCATCGATTTCCGCATCGAACGCGACGACATTCCAATCTTCAGCGTAGACGCCGCCTATATGGTGGAGCCGGGAATAGGCTATATACGCCTAAACAAGTTCGGTGGCGAGACCCACAAGGAATTTGCCGAAGCTGCCGCACGCCTCAAGAAAGAAGGCATGAAAGACCTCATACTCGACCTCTCGGACAACGGAGGAGGATATCTGAAGGCATCGGTAGACATCGTGGGCGAACTGCTGCCGTCGGGCAGCCTCGCCGTCTTTACCGAAGGCAACAATAATCCGCGTTATGATTACTTCTCGTTTCCATCGCAGAAGAAACCTCTTCTTGAAGACGGACGCCTCGTGGTGATGATCAACCAATTTTCAGCATCCGCCTCGGAAATCACAGCGGGTGCTGTGCAAGACTGGGACAGGGGCGTCCTGGTGGGACGTCGCAGTTACGGCAAGGGACTCGTGCAGAGGCCGGTGCCTTTCCCCGACGGGTCTATGATACGGCTTACCGTGTCGCACTATTACACTCCCACGGGAAGAGACATTCAGAAGCCTTACACGAAAGGGAACTCCGACGCATACGCGCACGACATCATCGACCGCCTCAACCGCGGAGAACTGATGCACGCCGACTCAATTAAATATGTGGACTCACTCAAAGTGAAGACCTTACGCCTCAACAGACCCATCTACGGAGGCGGTGGCATATCGCCTGATGTGTTTGTGGGTATCGACACCACAGAGAATACGAAGTATTACCGCCAGGTGATGGCCAAAGGCCTGATCAACAGATTCGCCATCAAGACCGTAGACAGAGACCGCCGTGAGATTTTAAAGACTTATCCAACGGATGCCGACTTCGTGAAAGAATATACCATCACGGACGCTCAGCTCAATGAACTCTTCGAAATGGCCGGCGCGGAAAAAATCGAATTCAACAAGGAAGAGGCTGAATTGAGCACTCCCCTCTTCAGGATGGTGCTCAAAGGGCTGATAGGGCGCGACATATACGATTCCTCAACCTACTTCAAGGTCTACAACGAGCGAGATCCGATGTTTATAAAAGCTCTCGAGATAATCAAGAGCAGACAATATGACGATATTCTGAAAGCCCCTAAATGACAAGAATTCGCATACCGGATTCCCACACTAATAAAAATTAAATGACCCAAAATATATGAGACACTTCACCTTAGCACTCTTCACCGGCATCACTTTGGCTGCAGGCGCGCAGAATGCAAGCCTCCCCGGCAACAACGGAGTTCTTGATAATGAACTGACACAAACGATATTCACACCCGACTCACTTTATGTGTATGAGCCGCTTGCGAACGACAGCGCATATCAGGCTCTGCTCAACAGGCCCGTAATAATACGCGAGCTCGATCAGATACTTGCCGAGCTCCCTGAAAGCAACGGCATGGTGCCTGTAAATTCAGTGCTGGGGCCCAGAATTTTTTCCGGCTACCGGAGCATCAAGCCCCGCACGTTTGAGGCAAATTCAGATTGGAACAAGCCGGCGACAGAAGTGTCAGCGCTGATGAGCCCGGGGTGGGCCGCTTCGGGATGGCTCCACGACGTGCTGATGCAAGCGCGCATCAGTCAGGATTATGAGTATCTCTCCATGGTCAATAATCCATATTCGATAGAATATACTTACTGGGATCTTCCGGTGCCTCCGCGCTTGCCCGAGGATGACGTGACATTGGGCTCCTATATCCGCAGCCTCAATCTTCCTGAGGTGAGTACCGACGACGCTATCATACCCGAGTTCGAGCAGCTGAAGAAACACTGGCTCCACAAGTTCAGCACCGGGCTGCAGTTCTCTCAGGCTTACGTGTCGAAAAACTGGTATCAGGGCGGCAACAATTATCTGCAGCTTCTATTCAATTTCTACTGGGACGTACAGCTCAACCCGACATATCATGAAAATCAGATATTTCAAAGCACCGTAAACTATAAGCTCGGCGTGAATTCAGTGGAGCAAAGTGCCGTAGGAAGAAAATACTCACTATCGGAAGACCTTTTCCAGTATAATGTGAAATATGGTTTCAAAGCCTTGAGAAAATGGTTCTACACCGTAACCGGACAGTTCAAGACCCAGTTCTTCACGAACTATAAGACCAACACAGACATACGCAGTGCGTCTTTCCTTTCTCCCGCCGACCTCAACGTAGGTCTCGGTATGACCTACAGCCACCAGAATAAGAAGAAGACCTTCTCGATGTCGGCATCGATCGCTCCGATCTCCTACAACCTGAAGATATGCCTTGACGATGAGATCGACCACGCGCAGTTCAACATCAAGCCGGGCCACAAATCACACAGCGAGATAGGTTCGAGCGGCGAACTCAACATGACATGGCAGGCTTCATCAAACGTCTCGATGAGGACAAGATGCTTTGCCTTCACCGATTATACTTATTTCCAGGGCAATGTAGAGACCACATGGGATTTTGCCATCAACAAATTCCTGAGCACTCAGATCTATGCAAACCTGCGCTATGATTCAAGCTCGGATTTCAATATATCGAAGTGGCATCACTGGATGCTGAAGGAAATCCTCAGCTTCGGCCTTACTTATACTTTCTCCACTAAATAAGCGTGAATAAGTGAGAACCATTTTCTTTCTCCTGATAGCATTCTCATCACTGCTCCCGCTCCGGGCTCTGGCCTTCTCCCCGACCGAGGAGGAGGCCCGGCAATGGTGTGACGACAACATGCTCGATCAGGTGGAAGGAATATGGGAATATCCGGAAGACGGAGCAAGAGTGCTCATACAGTCAGACCCGGCCATACCGGGAAGTTTCACCCTGACGGTGCTCTCCACTCCCGACTGCCGACTGGAACCCGGCGACATAATAGGACGACTCTACAGCTCGGTGGATCCGAAGCAATTCCGGCTCAACCAATCCACACGCAAAGACAAGTCGGCGCTGACACGCTTCTGCGACTGCGCGGCTGTGTTATCGGCCGACGGCGAGACACTGAAAGTGAAATCGCCGAAAGTCAAATTCAGGATCAACCTCAATACCCTCCTGCCGCGATTCTGGAGAGTGGTGAGATTATCGGTCAGCGATCCGGCCTCTGATCTTCCTGCCGGCCTGATCAAGGTCTATCCCGGTTATGATCATAACGGCTCCATGCGCCGACATAAGAGACTGTTATGAAGCGGCCCATCATACTTTTGTGCGCGCTTGGCTCGATCGCTGCGGCACTATTTACC
>CAMWXO010000132.1 GCA_947178245.1 uncultured Porphyromonadaceae bacterium | reverse complement strand
TGATAATTTTGGTTTAGTTTGTCCAGACGTAGAGGATGAAGTCGGCAAACAGGATTTTGATGAGCACCGGTTCGGACTGCGAGAGGATGAAGTCTGTAAACTCATATTCATCGCAGAATTTTTCGAGACATTTTTCAGAATCATCATACACCTCGTAGACAAGGATGCCGGTCTTGTCTATGTTGGGGATATTGACTCCGGCGCCATCGCTGATTACCATTGTGAAATGTTGGGATTGACTGCGGTGACGTTTCTCATCAGGATCGATTGGTTCTGATGACTCATGCATTGTTTGAATTTTTAAAATGATGACGCGCTCTCTTGTTACATGTGCGGCTTGAATAGGCAGGGACAGCAACGCGATCTGCATGAGCAGAAACAGCTGTGTGAGTTTTGTCAGATGTTTCATCTTGTTTCTATTTTTTTATGCCGCAAAGTTAATACGACTTTGGGAGAACTGCATAAAAACCAATGACGGAAAAATGACTGAAATTCAAATCAGTCATTTTTCCGTCATCACGAAACAAATATAATCCACTTACAGTAAGCGAATTATACCGTCAATCATTTTAACCCCCGTATTTCCGTCCAATACTTTCCTGCTCAGGCTCGCCCGCCTTGAGATGATCGCTCCATTGCTCTTGCCGAAGATCACTCTCATCTGCGAGGGCTTTATCTGGCACTTCAGAAGAAGGGCAGTCTTCAGGTCAATGCCGCTCAGATTGCCGAGAGTGAGAATACGAAGATTATTGATAAACTCCGGAGATACCTTAAGGACAATTTTCTCTATCTCCTGCCATAAGGGGTCATCTTCCCTGATGATTTTTCCCGCTTCTATCCTCTTCTGAAGGGTCATATATGCTTCCGACCTGATTATGGAGTCAGCGAGGGGAACTTTTTCCGAGACATTATAAAGATCCGTCAACTTTTTCTTAAGGCGCTCCCTCAGAATTCCCGTAGACTCCTCATGAGGCTCTTCAGGCATGGAGACGTCCTCATACGAATCAGTTGCGTGCTTACCCTCGTTATCGGCATCATACTCTTCATTGACGCCGGTGTCTACGCTCAACCGAAGCCGGCTGAGGCTTTCAAGTGCCCGATGCAGCTGAATTATCTTCCGCTGCGTCCTTATCTTGATAATAAGCACTACAAAAGCAAGAAGCATAATCAGCAAGCCTGACACTGCGAGCCATCTCTTCAGCACAATGTTGGAGCTTTCCGCCTTCTCGCGTTCCCTGTCGTGGATATCATAATTGTAGAGGTTCTGCCGGTCAAGGGCAAGCTGATTTGAGTTCTCATTGAAATGCCGGCTGAGGATGTCACCGTATCCTCTTGCATATACCGGTAATGAATCGGGACTGACGACTCCGCTCAGTTCGGGAGAGAGAAGTATCTGATAGGCGACAGTCTTATTAACATCTTTAGGATGGTGTATAAGTCTCTCCGCGTAGTAAAGTGCGGTATCCGGGAATCCGGCCCTCTGATAGATTCGCGCGGCGTAGGCAAGGGCACTGCTCTGCGCGAGTTCAGACACTGAGTCAGGAGTGTTCCTGACAAGCAGCAGGGCCGAGTCGAGATCACCGACATAATATTTCGCGGCTCCGAGATACATTCTTGACATCGAGTGCAATTCTTCGGAATAATCCTTACTCTTGGCAAGGGCTACGCGAAATGCTTTCATTGCCTCATTGTAGTTGCTGTCGCGTATCTCGGTAGAGCCTAAGAGATGCAGGTCGTAAAGTTCGTTGAGGGTGTCGCGTAGCATCCTGTCCATCCTGATCGACTCCTTGATGTAGGGAATGGCTTCCCTGTAAAGCCTGAGATTATCAAGCAAACCTCCCGTCTGGCTCACGACGCAAGCCCGC
Source organism: uncultured Porphyromonadaceae bacterium (assembly GCA_947178245.1). Taxonomy (GTDB): domain Bacteria; phylum Bacteroidota; class Bacteroidia; order Bacteroidales; family Muribaculaceae; genus Lepagella. Next base: position 2,537 of record CAMWXO010000132.1, on the reverse strand, counting down.
AAAGCCGGCTTGTCGGTGTTTTCGGGGAGCAAATCGAGCGCCTTATGGAAATAGCGCAGGGCTGCGGGCTTGTCGCCGAGATCAGAGTAGACCCTGCCGCCATAATAGAGTGCGTCGGGGTGGAGCCCGTATTCAGGATGGGACTCATACCAGCGGATGACGTCGAGGATGAGGCTGTCGGAGGTGTGCACCACGTAAGCCTTATCGCGGGCCTTGATGCTGAGGAAGTCATAGAGATGTCGGTCGGGGGTGGGGAGAGAGGAATAGTCGATGCTGTCGAGCGCGGCGAGAGCTTTCTCAGGCTCATTCCCGACGTATTGCGAGATGCGCCCGAGCCTCACGTCGGCCTTGTGGCGGCACGCCGGCAGCGCCGCCGTCAGGCAGACGACGACAGCGATGACGATGGCCCTGAAGCGGGATAAGGCCGATATGACAGGCTTCAGGCGATTCATTCTGCAAATTTACACAAAAATTTTGATATTTTACTCAACTTTCGCAAGCTCAAGTTGAAGTTTATATGTTTAAGAGTTTAAAAGGTTTAGGTCTCAGTTTTCGCAGATACGATTTAAACTGAATACGATGACTACTCTTATCTAAAATCTAAAATAACTAAACTTCTTAAACACCTAAACTTTTAGACTAATTTAAGTTGAGCATGCGAAACTTAAATATTTTATTGAAGATGCCGCAGTATCCAGTCGAGATGCCCTCTTTCGGTGGCATCGGAAGTCCAGTGCTCGTTGATCGGGGTGATGAGCGCCTCCTTGGGTGAAGTGATTACGTTGTAGACGGCATAGCTCGTGGTGGGCGGACAGGTGTCGTCGTTGTAGCCCCATGTCATATAGACCGGAGCGGAGACCCTGCGCGCGAAATTCACCACATCGTAATAGGCCATGGTGTTGAGTTTCTCGGGGGTATCCATCCCCTCCACCCTGAAGAAGTGAGGGTATCCACCGGCGCGCCCTGCCTTGTAGCCGGCCATGTCGCTGAGCGCGGGATGATTTGCCACGCACGCCGTGACGCGGCTGTCGAGACCGGCCGTGACGATGGCCAGCGCTCCGCCCTGACTTCCGCCCTGCACGGCCACATTCCGGCCGTCCCACTCGGGGAGCGTGGTGAGGAAGTCGATGGCGCGCACGCATGCGAGATACACGCGCTTCATATAATAATTGTCTTTATTGTCGAGGCCGTTCTGCAGATATCCGTTTTCTTTGCCGCCGAAGGCCTTGCTTATCTCGCCGAATGCCTCGGCGCTCATGCGCGGATCGAGGCCGTGAATCTCCATCTCAAAGCGTATGCAGCCGTTCTCGCCATAATAGCGGTGGCGCAGGGGCTCCTTGATGGTCTTGATTCCGGCCCCGGGCGGGCAAAGCACTATAGGGCACGAGCCGGGCTCTGCATCTTTGGGGATGAAGAGATAGCCATAGACCGACTGCCCCTGCTTCGACACTTTCAGATTGACGAGCAGGCAATCCATCTTGTCGGTGGAGTATTCAGGAGCCGGCGTCATAGTGAAAGAGAGGGGGACTTCGGCAAGTTCGGAAAGATTCTGTTTCCAGAAACTGTCGAAATCATCGGGCATCTCCGTGTAGGGCTGAATCCTGTCGGGCGAGAAGCCGACCTTGACGTGATGCCGGTAAGTGACGCCGTCCACTTCGGTCGAAAGCCGCAGATCACGAAAACCGGGCTCCGTCATCGTGCCCATGTCTACGGAGGCCCGCCCTTTGCTCAGGGTCACCGAGCCGGACTTCACGGCCGGGAGCATGTCGGGGCCTATCTCGTAGTTCACCACTGCGCCGTCAACGGGCATTCCATATTTATAAAGCTGAATATCTATCCGGGCCGGTTGGCCCGTGTCGTAGAGCCAGTCGTCGTGATCGGGCACCGTGACCCAGAGCACGTCGCTGCGGTAGGGATAGTTTTCGGCTGCCGCCGGCATCATGAACGCTATCAGGAATGATAATATGAGCCCCGCGGCTCTTAATTCAGGAAAAAGTCTCATCTGATGTAAGGTTAAAAAAAGAATACTATAAATCCCCCGCCGTGTGGACCGGCGGGGGATTCGGGATGCTTGAAATAATTCTATTTAAATCTCAGAGCCGGACGCTATCAGAGCTTCGGGCCTGCTGCTACGAGAGCCTTGCCTTCATCGTTGGTAGTGAACTTGTTGAAGTTCTTGATGAAGCGGGCTGCGAGGTCTTCAGCCTTCTTTGTCCACTCAGCGGGATCAGCGTAAGTGTCGCGCGGGTCGAGGATCTTGGGATCTACGCCGGGGAGCTCTGTGGGCACCACGAAGTCGAAGTAGGGTATCGTCTTGGTGGGAGCCTTGAGGATAGAACCGTCGAGGATAGCATCGATGATGCCACGTGTATCCTTGATAGAGATACGCTTGCCTGTGCCGTTCCAGCCGGTGTTCACCAGATAAGCCTTTGCACCGCTCTGGTTCATGCGCTTAACGAGTTCCTCACCATATTTCGTAGGATGGAGGCTGAGGAATGCAGCGCCGAAGCAAGCAGAGAAAGTAGGAGTAGGCTCTG
>CAMWXO010000131.1 GCA_947178245.1 uncultured Porphyromonadaceae bacterium | reverse complement strand
AGCGTCTCTACCACAAGAGCAACCAGATGTCGGGCGGACAGCAACAGCGCGTGGCCATAGCGCGCGCTCTCGTCAATGACCCGGTGATCATACTCGCCGACGAGGCCACCGGCAATCTTGACACCCGCACCTCCTTCAGCATCCTGATGCTGTTTCAGGAACTCCATGCCATAGGGCGCACCATCATCTTCGTGACCCACAACCCTGAGCTGGCCGGCTACTCCTCGCGCAACATCGTGCTGCGCGACGGAAAGATCGTCTCCGACACGCGCAACGACAATCCGGCCTCGGCACGCGAAGCCTTTGAATCGCTTCCAAAAGAAAACGACTGAACATGAAGATACTCAATCTATTGAAAATAGCGCTGAAGGCTCTCAACAACAACAAGTTGAGATGCTTCCTCACCATGCTCGGCATCATCATAGGCGTGGGCGCGGTCATCACGATGCTGGCCATCGGCCAGGGCTCGAAAGACAGCATACGGGCCCAGATATCGGAGATGGGCTCTAACATGATCATGATTCATCCGGGCAATATGCAGCGTGGTGGAGTGCGCCAGAGTGCCGACGACATGCAGACCCTCGAGGTGAGCGACTACGAAGCGATTCAGGAGATACCCGGGGTGGCTTCCGTATCGCCCACCGTCAGCTCGGGCGGGCAGCTCGTGAACGGCAACAACAATTATCCCTCCTCTATCCAGGGCATCACGCCGGAATATCTCGACATCCGCAAGTTTAAGGTGGAAGACGGATCGATGTTTACCGATGTGGACATAAAGAATGCCGCCAAAGTTTGCGTACTCGGCAAGACCTTGGTAAACAACCTCTTTCCTAACGGCGAGGATCCCGTCGGGAAAGTGATAAGGTTCGGCAAGATTCCGATGACCGTGATCGGCGTGCTCGAATCTAAGGGCACCAACTCGATGGGCCAGGATCAGGACGACATAGTGCTCGCGCCCTACACCACCGTGATGAAGCGCATCCTCGCCATCGACTATGTGCAGGGTATATTCGCCAGCGCCACCGACGAAGGCGAGACTCCCGAGGTGATCGAGAGAATCGAGAGTCTCCTGCGTCAGCGCCACCGGTTGACCGACGGCGCCGAGAACGACTTCGAGATACGCTCGCAGCAGGAACTCAGCGAGATGATGAACTCCACGAGCGACATGATGACGGTGCTTCTCGCCTGCATAGCCGGCATCTCGCTTCTGGTAGGAGGTATCGGCATCATGAATATCATGTATGTATCCGTGACCGAACGCACACGCGAGATAGGCCTGCGCATGGCTATCGGCGCCCGTGGCATCGACATTCTGATGCAGTTTCTAATAGAGTCTGTGATAATCAGCATCAGTGGCGGCATCCTGGGCATCCTGCTCGGTTTCCTGGCCACGTGGCTCGTCAATCTTGTGGCGCACTGGCCGGTGTCGATTCAGATGTATTCCGTGGTGCTCTCGTTCGCCGTCTGCACGGTGACGGGTGTATTCTTCGGCTGGTATCCCGCGAAGAAAGCGGCCGGGCTCGATCCCATCGAGGCCATACGCTACGAATAAGGAACCATTCCACACACTATTTATATCTGAGCGCCGCCCGGGACTTTTCCGGACGGCGCTCCTTCATCATATCACTGTTTCTCTGCAGCGGTCTCCGGCGTTTCCGGATCAGTCTCCTTCTCTGGGAAAGGATCGCCTGAGATGGTAGTAGGGATATCGAGACGCACCCACAGTGTATCGGGAATGCACTTCCACAGACCTGCGGCAAGGGCCCAGCGGCAATCAATGACCGCCACCCTTTTCTTTCTTACGATAGCCTTGATCACGAGCGGCACCACTTCCTCGGGAGTCATCTCCATCGGATATCTCGACTCTTTTGAGAGCAGCGGCGTGCGCACCCAGCCGGGGCGAATGTCTGTGAAAGCCACCTCCACCCCCTCCTCATGCGCAAGCTGCTCGAGGGCCGTCAGATATGTAGACGCGCAGCGCTTCGAGGCGGAGTATGCCGCAAGGCGACCTATGCCGTTGGTTCCGGCCACACTCGTCACGGCAGCGATCTGCCCCTTCCGGCCGCTGCGCCTGAAATAGTCGAATGCCGCAGACGTCATGCGCACGAATCCGGCGGCATTGGTAGTGATGACTTCAGCCTCGAGGTTCGGATCAAGTCCGGAATTCGGCTTGCCGATTCCCGAGACATGGAAATATATGTCCATTCCTCCGAGTTTTTCTATCAGGGTCTCGAGCCGATGGGGAGCGTCGCGGTGAGTCACGTCGATTGATTCATATTCCACCAGTCCGGGATACTTGGCCGCCAGACGGCGCAGTGTCTCTGTATGGCGCGAGGCCAGACCGAGACGCATACCTCTCTTGAGAAGGGCCTCAGCGGTGTGGAGCCCTATTCCTGACGAGGCTCCCATAATTATCATCTTCTTCATGTCTTATTATTTATATAATTTTTCTCTTACAACAAACTGAAGGGTGCGAAAAACGGATGAAGACGATTTTTTTCATGAATAATTTTGATATATAAGAAATTAAAAATAAATTCGCATTCATTAAAATATCAAAAAAATATAAGATGCAAAACGATAACAATAATGAATTTGAATACAGCGGCAAAGTTATCAGTGGATTTGCAATGCTGGGCGTGATGCTTCTCCTTGCTCTGCTGATACTCGTACTTAACCTGTTCGTTCCGGATGGACTGCAATACATCGCATACTGGGGCACCTGCCTGGCCGCTTGCGCCGAGATATTCATTCTGTCGGGATTCTTCATACTGCAGCCTAATCAGGCTAAAGTAATGATATTCTTCGGAAAATATAAGGGCACCTTCCGGCAGACAGGTTTCTTCTGGGCCAACCCCTTCGTTTCGAAGAAGTCTATCTCGCTCAGAATCCGAAACATGGATATCGCTCCGATCAAGGTAAATGACAAGATCGGCAACCCGGTGATGATCGGCATGGTGCTGGTGTGGAAGGTGAAAGACACATACCGCGCCGTATTCGACGTAGACGATAACTCCGCCTCGGAAGGCAAGGCATCTGCAGGGACTTCAGGCGACAGCGTGGCGAGAGCCCTCAATTCATTCGTAGGCATACAGAGCGACGCCGCCCTCAGGGAAGTGACCGGGAAATACGCCTACGACGAAGAGACCGGCCGGCACGACGAGATCACGCTCCGCAGCGACGGGGATGAGATCAACGAGCAACTGCAGTCCAAACTCAACGAGCGCCTCTCCATGGCCGGCATCGAAGTGGTGGAGGCGCGACTCAATTATCTCGCCTACGCACCGGAGATCGCAGCCGTGATGCTACGCCGCCAGCAGGCATCGGCCATTATTTCGGCAAGAGAGAAAATTGTGGAGGGAGCCGTATCGATGGTGAAGATGGCACTCGACCAGCTCAACGCGGAGCATATCGTGGAACTCGACGAAGAGAAGAAGGCCACAATGGTGAGCAATCTGCTCGTGGTGCTCTGCGCCGACGAGCCCGCCCAGCCTGTGCTCAATACCGGAACACTTTACCAATAAAACTCCCCCTCTGATGGCGAGACAGCAGAATAAGAGTTTTCTCCTGCGCCTTGATCCGGAGACAATGGAGGAGATAGAGCGTTGGGCTGCAAGGGAGTTCAGGTCGGTCAATGGCCAGCTGCAGTGGATAATCGACGAATCTCTCAGGCGCCACGGCATAAAGCGCTCACATAAAGAGAATGACTGAAACAGTAAACATCATTAATACCCATATATATCATGAGATCACTTTCAATCACGGCCGCCGCAGTCATGGTGGCCCTGGCAGCGGGCGCTGCCAATCCCTACCTCCCTCTGTGGGAGCATATTCCCGACGGAGAGCCCTACCTCTTCGACGATCCTGACAATCCGGGAAAGAAACGCGTCTACATCTACGGCTCGCACGACATAGAGCGTTCGGCTTACTGCGGACGCAATCAGGTGGTGTGGTCGGCATCTCCTGACTCACTCGACGTCTGGAGATATGACGGCGTTATATTTGAATCGGTAAGCGACGGAGCCGGCAATCTGCTGAGGGGCGACGGCAAAGGAGATATACTTTATGCTCCCGACGTGTGCGAGGCTAAGCAGCCTGACGGAAGCACGCTCTATTACCTCTACCCCAACACCCAGCAGGACGGTCGCGGAGGCCAGATAGCTGTATCGAAGCGCCCCGACGGCCCCTTCATCGTATGCAACTGGTCGGAAGACAATCCGACTATGACAACCGGCATCCTGGGATTCGACCCCGCCGTGTTCATGGATGACGACGGGCGAGTCTACGGCTACTGGGGCTTCGGACGCAGCTACGCCGCCGAACTCGATCCGGCCACGATGTGCACCGTAAAGGAATCCACTCCCATTATCGAGGATATGGTGAGCGGCTTTGAGCAGGATGGGGAATTCCGATTCTTCGAAGCTTCATCAATCAGAAAGATCAAAGACAAGTATGTATTGATA